>JAJFUG010000014.1 GCA_021372515.1 bacterium | reverse complement strand
CAGGAAACAGTCGGGAAGCTCGAGCGGGTTGGGCTTGGTGCTGGGGATGTCCTCGAACCAGCGGATCGTGTCGTAGCCGAAATAGCCGACCAGGCCGCATTGGAACGGTGGCAGGCCGGCCACAGGCTCGGGCTTGTAGCGGCCGACCCAGTCGCCGAGCAGGCGGATCGGGTCGCCCTCCAGACGCTCCACGGTGCCGTCGGTCGTGACCTCCACCCGGCGGCCGGTCACGCGGAAAGTGGTGCGCGGGCTGAGGCCCAGGAACGAGTAGCGCCCGATTTTCTCCTCCATCTCGACGCTTTCGAGCAGGAACGCGTACTCGCTGGGCTCGCAGACTTTCTTGAACACGCTGATCGGGGTTTCGGTGTCGGTGTAGAGCTCGGCCGCCACCGAAACCACGCGGCCCGGCCTGGCGCGCCGGATGAACTCTTCCTTTGAGGGCAGGCAATTTTCCATCTGTTTTCTCCGGTTCCGGTTGAATTTGAAAGCCGCCTGAAACGAGCAAGGCCGCGGATGCTTGGTTTAAGCGCCCGCGGCCTTGGCCGGTGAATCCGATATGCTTATTAAGCTCGCATTACGGGCGCAGTATGACATGGGCGTGAATATGCCACGCCTGGCCGCACCAGTTGCGCCAACTGCAAACCGCGCTTGTGTTCTGGATGGCAAACATGTCTGCACTCGTAAATAGAAGACGAAGGAAAACAGTCCGGAAAATCAGCTTCATTTTAGCGCCAGGGCCGCCGCATGTCAATGTTTTTCGAACCGGCGGGCCGTGTTTTTTCTGAGGTGGGCGGCAGCCGGGCCGGCTGCCTCGGGTTGAGGGACGAATCATGTGTCAGGGAAGATTGAGTAATCGGGAAAAATGCGGTATACTTATTTTTAGTGTTCCCTGCCAGGAAACGGGTCCTCGAACAAAGGTATCACTGAGATATGGATTTCGGTCTGAGAGTCAACCCGGGGGTCGAGGCACGGAAGTTCCTCGAAAGCCGGATCGAAGCGTTACGCGCCAGCGAGGTCCAGCAGGGCCTGCCCCGGCTGAACGAAGACACGGGGCTGATCTTCCTGGGCCGCTACGACAAGCTCAAGCAGGATTCACGCTTTGCCCAGACTTTCCTGAGCAAACGGGTGAACCTGCGCATGGAGGAGACTACCCTGGGAGATTCGCTGATGGGGGCTTTCGCGGTCCTCGACAGCGTTTTCCGGGAAAGAATCTCCGAAAACTCCGACCCGGCGGTGCGCAGCCAGGTCCTGGAGGAATATTTCCGCACCAAGCTGGATGCGCTGGAGAAAATATTCGCCGGTGACATCTCGGAGTTCTACCACTGTTTCATCACGATTTTCCTGCGCTATACCTACCAGTACGACCTGATCCAGGGCGACAAGCTGGAGGAGGTCAAGAAGCGCTTCGAGGATTTCCTGGCCGAGGAGGACACCCTCCTGCGCTTCTTTTTCTATCTGGATGAGTTCAACCGTCTGAATATCCAGCGGGTGACGATAGACCAGACTAAGAAATCCTCCCTCTCGCCGCGGCTGGATGACGAGATCCACCACATCGAGCCCTCGCGCAGTCTGACCACCCAGGTCCTGATCTGCAAGAAACTGGAGCGCCTGGCCCGCCTGCTGGTGGAGATCAGCGCGGACCATGACCCCCTGACCGGGGTGCGCCGCGTGCTGGACGAGGTCTATGCGGCCAGCGGCTCACAGAACCTGATCAAGGGCCTGCTGGAAAAGTTCCGCAAGTACTACGAGTTCGAGCTGGAGGCCTTGCGCCAGGCCCTGGTGTTCAAGCGGGTGCTCTACATGAACGCCGGGGCCAAGGAGGCCCGCCAGAACCGCAAGCTCTGGCTGCAGGAGCTGGACTGCAAGACCGTGGAAAAGCTGGTGGCTCTGCTCGAGATAAAGGAAATCCCCGGCCAGCGTCTCAGCCAGGAGCAGAAAGCGCAGGCCGACCTGTTCGCCACGTTGCGCGACAAGCTGGCCGCCCTGAAAGCGGATGAAAGCACGCCGCCCCCGCCCGGCTGCCTGCCCGAGGGGGACCTGAACATCCTGGTGCTGCGCCTGGGCAACCCCGGGATGCTGGAGGAGCAGATCAACCTCGCCCAGAAGAGCATCGAGGAATACCGCCAGAAAAACAGCGTCGACTACCAGAACTCCGTAGTCCAGACCTACAGCGACAACATCAAGCGCCTCGTTCAGGTCCTCTACTTTTTCATCGAGCTGTCGTTCCTGCGCAAGCCCCATCTGGAACGCCGGGCGCGTGAGATTTTCAAGGAGATCCGTACACACCTGGACGAGATGGATAAGGAGTTCAGCGCCACCGGGGAGGACAGTCCGGCCACGTCCCCGGCGGACACGACCGAAGAGGCCCTGGCCGCCGCTCAGGAGGAGGCTCCGGCCGAGCCCGGCCAGCCGGCCGATGAGAAGATCGACCCTGCTTCCGAGACCGACCCGGAAAAGCGTCTCCAGCTCCAGGCCGCACAGTTGAAGAAACTGCCTGACTCGGCCAAAATAAAAATCCTCAAGGACCTGGCTTTCCTGGGCAGTCTCGACAGCCTCAAGCACATCCTTCCGCTGTCACAGTACAACAGCGAGTTCATACGCAAACTGGCCCGCAACGCGGTGGTCAAGACAATCCTGCGCACCCTGCGCGAGGACGAGGAGAAGCCGCAGCTCGGAATCCAGCAGAAAAAGAAGCTGGTGGAATTCGTGGTGGCCGTGGACAGCAGCTACGCCTATATCAAGGACCTGGAGCTGGGCAACCCGAAGACCTCGCAGAAAGTGCTGGACATCCTGATCCGCGAGGATAAGGATTTCACCGCCCGCACCCTGGCCGACATCATCCAAGACTCGGACGACCACGTGCGGGCCACGGCGGTCAAGCTGATCGCGGACATGCTCAAGCAGAACGAGACCAGCCTGCTGATGAAGCTGCTCAACGACCCCAACGCCCGGGTGCGGGCCAACGTGATCGAGTCGCTGGAGTCCTCGGGCAACCGCAACGTGCTCGGTATCCTGATGAAATACAAGTACGACAAGGACAACCGGGTGCGAGGCAACGCGATCAAGGCCATCTGGAAATTCGGCCACCGCGAGGTGGAGGACCCGTTACGCGACCTCATGCTGGACGGCGACCCCGAGACCCGCTGCACCGGGGTCTGGGTGATCGGAGAGATCGGGCACAACGAGCCACAGCTCAAGCAGTTGCTCAAGATAGTGGAGTCTGACAAGGACGACAGAGTGCTGGAGCACCTGAAACGGGCGCGCGGCAAGATACAGCGGCGGGAGGAGGGGGTGCATATCCTGGTGGCGGATGACGACCTGCGTTTCTGCCAGGACCTCTGCCGCAGGCTCAAGGGGGATGGGTTCCGGGCCAGCGCCGCGCTCAACGGGCGGGCGGCTCTGGCCTACGCCGAGAAACAGACCCCCGACCTGGTGCTGCTGGACTTGCGCATGCCGGTGATGAACGGCCTGGATGCGCTCAAAGTCCTGCGCGAGACCGAGAACACAGTGCAGACCCCGGTGATCGTGATGAGCGATGTCAATTCGAGTGTCCTGCTCAAGCAGGCCACCCGACTGGGGGCAAACGACTACCTGCTCAAGCCGTTCGCCTACGAGAATATCAAGGAAAAGATCAAGAACTTCGTCTGAAACTCGGATAGAAAACATTTTACTGCAACAGTCTGTCTTCTGTCGTTTCGGTGAATGAACCGGAAGCCATCGGGGGTCGCGAACAGTACATGTAGATCGCGCCCCCGTCTTTCGCAGGGCACGGTGCACCGTGCCCCAGCCCCGGTATATAATTCTCCGCGATGAACTTATCGTGGGGGCGACCGGCCGGTCGCCCCTACAGTCTGGATCTGTCTCAGAAACGCGCAGGGGCGGGTTTTAAACCCGCCCCTGCTGTTTTCCAAATTAGATGCTCTGTCTGTTCCATCAAGAAGGCCTGAGGCCCACCGCTCAAAGCACCGCGCTCTCCAGCAGGGTCAGGCTCGTGCCGGAGGGGTCCAGGCAGGCTCTCACCCCCAGCGGCAGGGTGATCTTGTCCGGCTCGTGCCCGATCGGGGCGCCGTAGACCACCGGCGCGCCCAGCCCGGCCAGCCGATTCTCCAGAACCTGCCGCAGGCTGAACGTGCGTTTCATCCGTCCCGTGCCCTCGCAGCCCACACAGCGCCCCACCACGATCCCCGCGGCCTGCCCCAGCTTTCCCGACATTTCGAGCTGGCCCAGAAGGCGGTCCATGCGGTAGGGCTCCTCGTCCACGTCCTCCACGAACAGCAGCCGCCCGGCGGTCTGCACCTCCCAGGGCGTGCCGGTCAGGCTGGCCAGGAGGCTCAGATTGCCGCCGGTCAGCGGGGCCGAGACCGGGGAATCCCCGGACAGACAGCTCCAGCGGCGCGGCCGTCCGCTGTCCAGCCCGCGGGGCAGGCGCAGCGTGGGCGCGTTCTGGCAGAGAACGCGCACCAGCCAGCGCGCCTTGAACGCCGAGGCGTGACGGCCCAGGTCGTAGCCGGCCAGCGGGCCCCAGAACGTGACCAGCCCGGTGCGCTGGTGCACTGCGGTCAAGAGGGCGGTCAGGTCGCTGTGGCCCACCAGGACCTTGGGGTTGGCGGCAATCGTGTTCCAGTCCAGAAGCGGCAGCACCCGCGCGCTGCCGTAGCCGCCACGCGTGGCGAAAATCCCCCGCACGTCCGGGTCGGCGAACATGGCGTTCAGGTCCTCGGCGCGCTCGGCGTCCGTGCCGGCCAGGAAACCGTGGCGGCGACGCAGGTACTTGCCAAGTTTCACCCTGAATCCCAGTTCCTCGAGCGCCCGGCGGGCGTGGTCGATGTCGCGCAGGTCTAAAAGCGGGCTGGCCGGGGTGACCAGGCCCACCGTATCTCCGGGGCGCAGTCTTTCGGGCTTGACAGTCAAGGGATGTCCTTGCCGGGTTGATCGGAGAATGTCCCGCAATCTATTGCAGGGTTGGCCTTCTTGATTCGACGTAGGGGCGGGTTTCAAACCCGCCCTTGCATTTTCTGTATCGCAACTCTGCCGCGGTGTGGCTCATCCGGATTTATTCGGGTTCGACTTCGGGGTGGCTGAGCGACTCGGGGGCTCAGCCGGCGGTGTCCGGCGGGAGGGACTGCGACGCCGTCTACTGCCCGCGGGCGGCGGCGAGCTCGGCTTTGAGGCGCTCGATCTCGCGCAGGCTATCCAAATAACGCAGGGTGCTGCGCTGCATTTTCTGGTTCAGGCACTCCAGCACCAGGAACAACTCCAGCGGGGCCTTGCGCAGCATGTTTTCCATGTCGTTGCGGCCGAACACCACCAACTCGCCCGCCTCATCCGCGGTCACCGTTGCGGTGCGCCGCCCCTCGCCGAACATCGCGGACTCGCCGAACACCTCGTTGGCGCAGAGGCGGTCCAGCTCGACCTCCCGCTCGCCCAGCCTTTTCGTCACAGTCACCGTGCCGCTCTTGAGCATGAACACGCTCAAAGCCTCGGCGCCCTCGCGCACCAGGACCTGTCCGGCCTTGAACTTTTTGGGGATCAGGTTGAGGTCCACCGCCGCCTCCACCGATTCCTTGAGCTGGTCCAGGGTGATGTTCTTCGGGCTGTTCTCATCCACCGGCATGGCCTGCCGCGAGCGGGGCAGGTTGTGTACGTCGATCCCGGCCCGGGCGATTATGTCGTTGGTCTCGCGCAGGCGCTGGGCCAGGTTTTTGATCAGGTTGAAAATCCCGGTGGAGGACTGGCGGAGGTAGTGCTCGAAGCCTTTCTTGTCCAAGACTATTATCTCGCAGTCCTCGACCGCCCGCACCGTGGCTGTGCGTTTGGAGAACCGGTCGTCCACCATGCTCATTTCGCCGAACACCTCCCCCGGCCCCAGGGTGGCCAGGCGGACCGCGCCGCCGGGGGTCTGCTTCGAAACCTCCACCTGGCCGCTGCGGATGATGAACACCGCCTTGCCCTCGGTGCCCTCGGCGATGATCGTCTCACCCTTGAGGTGTTTTTTGAGTACTCCGGCCATGGTGGTGTCTCTCCTGCAGGCTTGAGGCGGGAATCAGAAGCACGCGGCTCAGCGGTTTTCCGCCACGTTGAAAGCGATCACCCAGCCGCGCAGGTTGAGTTTCTGGCTGAACACCTGGTACCAGGTGCCCTCCTGCTTGAGCACGGTGAGCTGCTCGCCGGCGTCCAGATAGGTCAGCACCTCGCTGGAGGGGCTTTTTTCGGTGTAGAGCGGTGTCTTGGCGTCCGAAACTGTCACCGAGGACTGCGAGCCGCCGGTCATGGCCAGGACCCAGCCCTGAAGCTTCTTGTCCGGGACGAAAATCTCTTTCCACAGCCCGCGGCTGGAGATCAGGAAAAGGCGGTCCTCCGGGTGCAGGGTGTCCAGGGCGGCGAAACGCTCGTCCCGGTCGGGGTACAGCGGGGTGGCCGCCTCCACTTTGTAGAGCGTCATCGACTCGGTCACGTCCCGCATGCGTATCGTGCTGGTGTCGTTCTTGGCCTCGTTAAGGGCCAGGCTGCGGCGGTTGCTCTGGATCGTCCGGTTGGCGTCCTTGAGGAAATTGACGAACTCCTGGACATCCTTGCTGTCGAAATACCGTCCGTTGCCCGCCTGGGCCATGCAGTTCAGGTTGTCCAGGCCGGCCTGGTCGGTTTCCACGCCGATCGTGTTGACCGAAACCCCCCGGCTGTCGGCGATCAGTTGCCGGACCGCGTCACAGGGGCTGCCGCCGCACGACTCGTCACCGTCCGACACCACCACGATAAAATTGGCCTTGTCGTTCTCCTCCGGGAAATCACCTTTCAGCGCGTCGATGGTCAGAGACAGCGAACTCTGCCCCTTGGCGACGATTGTGGAGATTTTATCGTTGATCGGCGGGCGGGTCTTCTCGATGTCGTCCAGCGCCACCTCCAGCGAGGTGTCGTCGCAGTTCTGCTTCCACTTGAAGAACTTGGAGCCGAACACCCGCAGGCCCGATTTCATCGAGCCGGCGTCGTGGCTGTCCTGGTACATACCCTCCAGGATCGTCTCGACCACCTTGCGCGCGATGTCGGTCTTGCGCACCGGGCCGATGATCTTGTTCATGCTGGCCGAGCAGTCGAGGATGACGATGATGTTCATAACCCGTTTGTCGCGGAGCTGCTCCTTGGGGAAAGCGGCGTAGAGCCCCCCGCACAGCAGGACCGAGACAGCGGCAAGCAGGCCGGCCACAGCTCTTTTCATCGTGTTCAGTCCATTCTCAGGCGGTTATCCGGCTGACCGCTTCCTTCTCGTCGCCGCACAGCTCGGCGTACTGGGTCAGTCCCATGATCTTGAAAGTCTTGGCGATCACCGGGGTGCAGTTGCAGAAAATCACCCGGTCCCCGTCCTCCCGCACGCGCTCGATCATCTCGATAAGCACGGCGATGCCGACGCTGTTGACAATCGGGCTGCGGGACAGGTTGAGGATGAACCGTTTCACCCCGTCATCCAGCAGGCGATAGACCTGCTCGGCGACTTTTTCGCCCCCGGTGTTGTTCACATACCCGTCCGTGCGCAGGATCGCATAGTCGGGGCCACGCTGGACAGTCACCTGAAAAATGTCGGCCATGGATGCTTTCTCCGCGTGCTGGTTATCGGCCCGGGGGAGCGCAATCGCAGCCCCCGGCCTCATAAGGAATTTAGAGCGGGCCGGCGGGATTGTCAAACCACTTGTCAGCCCTTTTTCACGAGCACCACGCGCGAGCCCGCCTCCGAGGTCTGGATGCTCACCTCGTCCATCAGGCTGCGCATCAGGCTCAAGCCCCAGCCGCGCTTGCGGTTGCCCTTGAGCATCTTCTTGTGGATGTCCGGCGTCTCCACGCGCTCCGGGTCGAACCCGGCCCCGCGGTCGGAGATGCAGATTTCGAGCCGCTTCGGCTGACGCTCCAGCCGCAGCGACACGTGGACCGTCTTCTCCGGGTTGTTCCCGTGCTCGATGGCGTTTATCACCGCCTCGATCACCGCGATCCGTATCTCGTCCACCCGGTCGGTGTCGAACCCGGCGCAGCGGGCCAGCGAGGCGGCGCGCTCGGCCACGGCCAGCTCCTGGTCCGGCTGCATCGGGACACTCATCTGCTCCTCTATGTCGAACGGCTTTATGCGGTCCATTTGTCTCCCCAACTCACTGTCGCGGCCCGTCGGTGAGGCTCCAGGCCAGGACCGGCTCGCGCCGTCCCTTGAGATGCAGGCGTCCCAGTTCCTGCAGGCTGAACTGCGCTCCAAGCGACTCGGCCACACTGTCGCTTACCACGATCTGCCCCGGGCGCGCCACGGCCACCAGGCGGCTGGCCAGGTTGACCGTGTCCCCGATCACCGTGTAGTCCATCCGGCGGCGGGAGCCGATATTGCCGAAAATCACCGTCCCGCGCCCCAGGCCGATCCCGGCCTCCAGAGGCGGCTGTCCGGGGCCCCTGCGTTCCCGGTTGAAACGCTCCAGCTCGCGCAGCATGGCCAGGGCGCAGAGCGCGGCGCGGCGGTTGTCGTCCGGGAAAGCCACCGGAGCGCCGAAAAGCACCATGATCTCATCGCCCACGATCTTGTCCACCGTGCCCTTGAAACTGAACGCCACCTCGATCATAAGATTATAATACCGGTTGAGCAGTTCCACCACCTCATCCGGTGCACGGGCCTCGGCCAGGGCGGTGAACCCGCGGATGTCGGCGAACAGGACTGTCACCTCGCGCAGCTCCCCGCCGAGGCCGGGGATCCGCCCCCCGGACAGGGCCGCCTCGGCCACCTCCGGGCTGACATAGCGTTTGAGCATCTCCCGCACCCGGGCCGGCTCGGAGATATTCTCCACCGAAACCACCAGGCCGCGCACTCCGCCGCTCTCCTCATCCAGAAGCGCCGCGGCGCTCACGTTGAGCACCAACTCGGCGCCGTCCGGCCGCACGCCGCGCAGGCTGGTCTCCTGGAAAGCCACGCCGCGCTCCAGGGCCGGGCGCAGGCGTTCGGGCAGCCCGGGGCAGCCGATGGAGGCGAAAAGCTGTTCCAGACTGAGGCCTGCGGCCGCCGCCGGCTCCAGGCCGAAAATCGCCGCGGCCGAGGCGTTGAAGCTCACTATTTTCCCGCCGGCGCCGGTGGTGATCACGCCGCTGGCGATGCTGGCCAGGATGCTCTCGTTGTAGCGGCGAATCTCGTTGACGCTGCGGTAGAGGTTGGCGTTGGAGACCGCGGCCCCGGCGAAATTGGCGATCGCGGTCAGAAGGCCCTCGTCCTCCGGGTCGAAATCCGGCCGGGCGCCGTGACGGCCCTCCTTGTCCGCGGCCAGGAGAGCCCCTAACAGCACACCCTTGTGGCGCACCGGAGCGGCCAGCAGCTTGCCACAGCCGGTCGCCGAGGGCAGCGCGCCGGGGAGGTTGAGCCGCAGGGCCAGTCCCCCGGACAGGTCGGCGATGAGGCTTCCCCGCACGAACTGCTCCAACGCCTCGGCCTGCCCCGGTTCCAGGTTGAACGACTCTTTCACGGCCAGGGGGACGCTTTCCCCGGAGGAATCCGCCACCGGGGCCAGAAGCACCGCGGCACGCTCTGCGTTGAGCAGCGAGGCGGCGCGCGCGAGCAGCTCGCGGCAGAGGCAGTCCAGGTCCAGCAGGCCGCCCAGGGCCACGCCGACATCGCGCAGGGTCTCGATCTCCAGCAACTTGAGACGGTACTCGAACGAGGCCCGGCGGACCTGCTCTCGCGCGGCCAGACGCTCCAGGCCCAGGACCGCCGCGCGCAGGGCCAGCTCGGCCGCGGTGCGCGCGCTGCGCCGCTGAAGCCGCGTCCCGGCGCAGAGGAACACCAGAGCGGCCAGACGGCCCGCGGCAGGCAGCGCCCAGGCCAGACGCCAGCCGGAGCCCTCCAGGGCCGCGCGGTTGACGGCGATGAATTCACCCCAGGACGTGCTGTCGGGTGCTGCGGAGAGGTCCAGACGCAGGGGGGCGGCGGCCTCCGGGAACTCCAGCGCCTCCGGCCGGGGAGCGCACAGCCCCGGCGCGTGCAGGCTGCCCACGGCGGTCAGCTCACCGCTGTCCGGGTCCAGGCAGTAGGCCACGGCTGCGCAGCCGGTCAGGGACGAAAGGGCCTCGGCCAGGCCGGACAGGAGCGCAGCGGCCTCTCCGGCCGAGAGCAGGCTGCGCCAGAAAGCCTCCAGTACGCCCTGACGGGTCTGGGTTTGACGGCTGGTCTCTATGGAGAATTCCAGGCTCATCGCTCATCCTGTCCGGATTACAACCAGAGTGAGGTCATCCGCCTGGGCCGCGCCGCGGGCGAAGCCCTGGAAATCCAGGAGCAGGGCGGCGCTGACCGCCTCCACGCTGGCGCGTCCGGCCTGGCGGCGGATGGACTCTTCGAACCGTTCGAACCCGTACTGCTCGCCCTCCGGGTTCAATCCCTCCACGATCCCGTCCGAGTAGAACACGAACAGGTCGCCGGGGCTGTAGGACAGGCTCCGCTGCTTGAAATCGTTCCTGGCCCGCGCACCCAGCGGGTAGGCTGGCAGTTCCAGCTCGCTCAGCTCGCCCGCTGCACTCAGATGGTAGGGGAACGGGTGCCCGGCGATGGAATAGATACACTGCCGCGCGGCGGTGTCGAACACCGTGTAGCAGAACGTCATCAGCAGGCGCTCGCTCAGCGCCCCGCGCAGCATGTCGTTCATCGCGGTCAGCACCGCGCACGCGCTGTGGTCCACCCGGAACTGGTTGAACAGGCAGCTCTTGGTCATCGAGACCAGGGTCCCGGCGCTCAGACCGTGGCCGCTGACATCCCCGATCACGAAAGCCAGACGGTCCTCATCCAGCCGCCGGTAATCGAAATAGTCGCCGCCCACCTCGCTGGCCGGGTTGAGATAGGCGCAAATCTCCACCCCCGGCGCGCGGAACGAGCGCTCGGGCAGGATGGCTAACTGCATGCGGCGGGCGGTCTCCAGCTCCTGGCGCATGCGCTCGCGCTCGGTCTCCTGCTCGTAGAGGCGCACGTTTTCCAGGGCCACGGCGGCCTGGTCGGCCATGCTCTCCAGCAGGCCGCGGTCGCGGCTGGAATAGCGCTGCCCGCCCTCGCGCGGCCCGAACGCGAACACCCCGTCCAGCTCGCCGTGCAGGAATTCCGGGACCAGCAATGTCCCGGCAGGCACCTGAACTGTCCAGTCCTGCATGGCGCTCTCGTCCGCCAGAAACGCTCCGGCCCGGTGGCCCATGCATTCGGAGGCCTCGGGCGGCAGGGTTTCCGGCAGGCCCTCAACCGGCAGACCGGTCCCGGTGGCGGCGCCACGCCCGGGTCCGTGCGGCAGCCAGGCGGCCCAGCCGAAACGCAGGGCCGGGCGAAGGACCTCGAACAGGCGCTCCAGCAACTCGCCCGCCCGGAACGACTGGCTCATCGCCCCGGCCGCGCGGTGCAGCAGCTCGGAGGGCTCGTAGTCCTCCGCGGCCAGGACTCTTTCCGGCGGGCAGTTCGCCCGCACCCAGCGAGCGAGCAGGGTGTCACCGGGGTCGAGCCGCCCGGAGGCTGGGTCATAGGCGATCAGCCCGCGACCGGCCAGGAGCGCGGCGGCCTTGCCCAGTTCCTCATCCAGCAGGGGGAGTCCGTGCGAGCGCAGCAGCCCGGCGATGTCGGCCAGGCCGGTCCGCCCGTCCCGCCCGGAGCGCGAGCGCAGCGCCACCGCGGCGCTCAGCAGAAGCTTCTCGGTGCGGGACAGCTCGTCCCAGCGGTCCAGCAGCAGCCCCGGGGGTGATTCGACGAGGCTCCCCACCGCGCGGTCCGCCTGCTCGGGTTCCAGGTAGTTGACCCCCTCGGCGTTGAGCAACTCCACCACGGTAAAACCCAGATGCTGGAGCAGGCAGGGCTGACCCCCGCTCAGACGGGCCAGGCCGACCAGCGCCTCGCGGTGCAGGGTAGCGCTGCCGGACAGGGTGCGCAGCAGGGCCTGGGCCGCTGCGGTCTCGCTCAGGGGGCCCAGGCTCAGGGACCGGCTCATGCTGTAGAGCTGCGGCAGCCCGGCCCGGAACTGCTCCAGGGAATGGACCCCGAACACCAGGGACACCCTGTCGCCTGCCTGCAGCAGCTCGCGCAGCGAATCGTTGAACCGGGCGGCCAGGGTGCTGTCGCGGGCGGCCATGCGGCCGAGTGCCTCCGCCCCGTCGAACAGCAGGCGCACCGGACGGCCGTACTCCCGGACCAGGGGGATCAGGCTTTCGGGACGGACCGCCTCGCCCGCGGCCGGGGCCTGTCCACCGAGGCTTTCCAGCAGACGGCGCAGCAGCCGGGGAAGGTCGCCCAGGCCGGGGGCGGAAAGGTCGATCAGCACAGCCCCGGCCCCGTCAGCCTGCATCCGGGCGGCGGCGTGGCGCAGAAGGCTGCTCAGGCCGCTGCGCGGCTGGGCGTGCAGGACCAGCGACTGGTTGCCGTCCTCGCGCAGAAGGGCCGCCAGCTCTGCCTCCCGTCCCGGCAGCGGCTCATCGGCGGCCTGGGGACGGTGGGGATGGAACGGGTTGGGCTGGATGGGACGGAAATTGCGCCGCCGGGCGCGGACCAGCCACCAGACAATCCGCCGACGCCCCAGCAGCCCTGAAATAATCAGTGCAAGCACGGCTACGCCTGCATAGACACGCCAGTCGCGCCAGGGGCCGGGCAGGTCAACGTAGAAACGGTAGCGCGACGGGGTGGGGTCGGTCCTGAGGTGCGGGCCGCGGGCGCGCACCGAAAGCACGTGCGCGCCTGGGGAAAGGCCCTTGAGGTCGAGGTCGCTGCGCGGGCTGAAAGCGCTCCAGCGGCCGTTGTCCAGGCGCCAGGAATAGCGGAACGCGCCCTCCGCGCCCGGCCACCAGGGTGTGAGAGCGGCCAGTTCGACAGTCAGGCTGTCGACTTGCAGGCTGTCAGTGGGGTTGGCCTCCAGCGGCTCGGACCAGCCGCCGGGAAGATAGAACTGCCCGCGCAGGCTGTCGGTGGAAAGCCTGAAGCTGCGGGCGCGGGTGTCCGGGCCGGCAGTGAAAGCCCCGCCGCCGGGACTCAGGACCCAGGTCTCTGGCGGATCGAAACGGTCCGGGTTGAACCGCACGACACCCTGGCCCTCCACGCAGAGCCAGAGCGCGCTGTCCGCGGCGCAGAACACCGAGCGCACCGCTCCGGGCCCCACTCCCTGCTGCGGTCCGTAGTTGCGCCACAGCGTGCCGTCATACAGGCCCAGTCCCAGCGCAGTGCCCGCCGCGATCCGGCCGGAGGAGGCCCGGGCCACGGAGTAGACTTCCTCGGAGGCCAACCCGCTCTCCGTGCCGTGGCGGACCCAGTCGCCGCCGGGAGGCAGCTGCCAGAGGCCCATGCCGTCCGTGGCGGCCCAGAGCGAGCTGTCCGTTCCCAGGCAAAGGGAAGTAAAATGGAACGCCCCCGGCGAGACCGGCCCGCCCTTAGCGGTGCGGGACAGAACCATTCCCTCCCTGATCAGGGCCAGGCCCTTGCGGGTAGCGACCCAGACCGAGCCATCAGCCGTGCTCAGGCTGGCCTGGACCTGGGCGGAGGGCAGACCCTCGGCCTCACTGTACTGATTGATCCCGCCGGCATGGTATTCGACCAGGCCGCCGCCCTCGGTGGAAATCCACAGCCCGCCGGTTGGGTCGGTCTGAAGGTGGTTTATCATGTTGCTGGCCAGGCCGTTGTCGCGGTCGAGGACAGTCCGGCTGCCGTCCTGCTCCAACAGCAGCACCCCGGCGTAGGTGCCGAAGCATTTACGGTCCAGCGGGCCGAAGGAGAGGCAGGTGACCAGACGGTCGGGCAGGAATTCCGCCTCGCGCGGCTGGCTCCAGCGGCCGTTCTCCAGGCGGACGACCCCCTCGCGGGTGGCGCACCACATGGCCCCGTCCCCGGACTGCCCCAGGCTGAACGCCTGGGGGGCGGGAAGCCCCTGCTCCGGGCCGTAGCGGCGGACCAGCTCCAGGTCGAAAACGTGCAGGCCCTGGCCGCTGATTCCGAGCCAGAGGCTGCCGTGGCTTTCGATTGCGGAGATTACAGGGTAGGGGGACAGCTCCTCGGGCAGGGGCAGGCGGGAAAATTCCGCCGCGCCGGCCTCGTACAGCCAGGCCCCGGCCGTGGTGCCGAACAGCAGACTGCCGTCGCTCAACTCGCACAGGCAGGTGACACCAGCGTTTCCGGCCTCCGGAATGTCCAGTCGCCGCCACTGCGAGCCGGCCAGAAACCCGGCCCCGGCCCCGGCGCTGCCCAGCCAGAGAAGGCCGTCCCGCCCGGCGAGCAGGCAGTAGATTTCCTCGCTGCCCGGGCCGAGGGGCGCTGGGAAACGCTGCACCCCGTGGCTGTCCACCCGCAACAGTCCCGCGCCCACCGTGGCCGCCCAGATTGCCCGTCCGGCCGGGTCGAGCGCCAGGTCGTTGATCCCCTGGCTCGGGCCGCTCAGGCTGTCGGGCGCGCCGTAGACACAGGTCCAGCCGCCGCCGTCCAGACGCCACAGGCCGACGCTCTGCGTGCCGACCCAGAGCCCGCCCGCCGGGTCGCTCAGAAGGCAGCTCACCAGGGCGCCGCGCAGGGAGACGGGCAGGTTGTCGGGCGGGAGGACACGCCCGCCCCCGGCGCGCACCAGGCCCCCGGCCGTGCCGATCCAGGCCGCCTGGCTGTCGAGGGGGACAAAGGCGGTGACAAAATCATCGGGCAGCCCGACGCGGTGGTCCAGCACCTGGAGGCTGACCCCGTCATACAGAACCAGGCCGCTGTTGTCGGTGGCAAAGGCCAGGTGGCCGTCTGGACAGGCCACGCTCTTGAGCACGCTTCCTGTTCGCAGCAGCGGGCCCTGCTCGAAAGCGCTCCAGCGGAACATCTCGCCGCGCGCCTGAAGGGCCTCCAGACGCTGGCGAAGCTCGGCGTTCTTGCTCGCAAGGCGTTGCGGGTCGGGTCCGGTCGCACCCGGAAGCGGCGACTGGAGAGCCAGGCAGGACAGAATAGCGGCCAGGAAACAGCGAGCGCGGCCGGGAGTCGAGGGTATGGTGAGTTTCCAGGACAAGGCGGGGGTTCCTTTCAACACGAGCACCCCTTCACTGCAAGGCGATCACCGAGACAGCCGGCGCTCTGGAATTGTACCAGAAACCGCGCCGCCCAGTCAAGCCAAAATCATGCCGCGGCTTGACAGGCCGGACATGCGCAGTGTAAAATCCTACAGGAACTGGACATCCCATCCGACGGGAGGGTCGGGCATGCCGTTGAGCTATCTCGTGACCGCCTTGCTGGCTGCGGCGCTGCTTTACTTTCTGTTTTATCTGTTCCGCAGACACGCGGGTCCGACCGTGGATGAAACGCCGAAGCCCGGAGCGGGAGCGGGCCCCGACCCGGCTGCAGAGCCGGCGCCAGCGGCGCAGTCTGAAGGGGCGGGAGCGATCTGGGAGGCCCTCGCCACGGTCAGCCTGCGGGGTTGAGGGCATCGAGCCGCTGTCACGCGCCGGCCTGGAGGTGGAGGTGCTCTGGCGCCTGGAGCATGTCCTGCGCGGGATGCAAACCCCGGCGAGCCGGGTGGTGCAGGTGGATTTCAACCGCGACCCGCGCGAGGTGGCCCTGGCCCTGGCCTCCAACCCGCTGTACGCCGCCCGCATTCTCAAGACAGTCAACTCCGCGGCTTTCGGCCTCAGCCGCCGGATCGACTCCCTGCCGCGCGCGATCACCTACCTGGGCTACAACCAGGTGAAAAACATCGTGTTCCAGAGCATGGCCCGCGACAACCTGGGCGCGGCCGAGTCTGCGGCCGGGTTCGACCCGCAGGCTTTCTGGCGTCACTCGCACTGCGTCTCAGTGGCCGCGGAGCATATCCTGCGCGAGCTGGACATTCCCTCCGCCGCAGTGGGCGCGGTCACCACCGCGGCCCTGCTGCACGACATCGGCTGGGTGGTGTTCGAGAAGTTCGACCCGCGTGCCGCGGCCGGGCTTTTTTTACGGCTGGGGCGTGCGGGGGAGGGTACGGACACCTTGGCCCTGGAGCGGGCGGCTTTCGGTTTCGACCACCCGCTGGCGGGCAGCCTGCTGGCCGAGCAGTGGAACATCCCGGAGGCGGTCTGCCGCCTGATCGGCCTGCATCACGCCGACTGCTGCGGCCTGCCCGAGGGCCTCGACCGCGGGAGCGCTGTCGGAGCGGCGGTGATCGCCCTGGCCGAGCGCCTGGCCGTGCTCTACGGCCAGCCGCACCCGCTGGCCGAGCCTGGCCCGGAGCGGGTGGACCTGGCCGCGGTCCTGGGGCAGCGGGCCCGGAGCATCGGGGTGTCAGCCCGGCTGCGGTCAGAGCTGGAGCGTACGTTCAAGTTCATCGAGGAGTTCAGCCGTTTCGCCTGAGTCAGCGCGAATGGATCACACCGGCGCGGGCGCAGAGCTCGAACAGAGTGCAGCGCGAGCAGAATGGCGACACCGGCTTGCACAGGTTCTGGCCGAACGCCACCAGAAGGTCGTTCCAGGCGGTCCAGTAGCGCAGGGGGAGCTTTTCGCGCAGGGCGAACTCGGTCTTTTCCGGGGTGCGGGTGTGCACGTAGCCCAGGCGGTTCGAGATACGGTGCACGTGGGTGTCCACGCAGAGGCCGGGCAGACCGTGGCCCAGACTGAGAACCAGATTCGCGGTCTTGCGCCCGACCCCGGGCAGGGCCAGAAGCGCCTCCATCTCGGACGGCGCCTGTCCCTCATACTGGTCCAGCAGGATGCGGCAAAGCTCCAGGATGTTTTCGGCCTTGGTGCGGTAGAACCCTACCGGGTAGATCACCTCAGCGATCCGTTCCCGGCTCAGCCCGAGCATGGCGGCGGGCGTGTCGGCCAGGGCGAACAGACGGGCGCTGGCCAAGGCCGTGGTCTCGTCCTTGGTGCGCAGGCTGAGCACTGTGGCGATAAGAACCCGGAACGGGTCGCGGCGGGCCTCGGCCATCTCGGTCACGATCGGCGTTTTCCACTGGGCGGCCATGGCCTCGAGCCGTGCCACCACCGCATCTATATCGCTGTCCCGCAAGCTGTGTCTCCTTGGTTTGAGCGGTTTTTTCCCGACTCCATCAATATATCGGGGTACAGTCCTCGTGTCTTGCGTAGGGGCGGCCCCCTGTGGCCGCCCAATCCGATTGAGGCAGGCACAGGGGCCCCTACATGGACCGGTGTATATCGGGCCCAAGCCGACTTGCTGCCCGTGGTGCAGGCTCAGACATGCGCGGCCACCAAAGAAAATGCAGCGGCCCGATGGCCGCAAGAGGTATCGGGTCCCCGCAAGTCGTGCCGGTTTTGTTGTAGACCTTTTGCACCCGCATGCCCGGCATCTGATCGGTGCCGGTATCGTCATCCGGCCTGCTACAACATAGGCCCGGAAACTGCGTTCCGGCAAGCTTCAACGCCCCCTGTCTTGACAGTATGAGTCTTTAGGGTAAATATTTCAGCACTTATAATCGCACTGTCGGAAAAACGGGGAGGGGGTCGGAGTTTGGATTTCGTGGGAAAAATCGCCCAGGCGCCGATGGCCGGAGTGTCGGATTCGGCGTTCCGGCGTATCTGCCGCCGCCTGGGCTCGGAGATAACCTGGAGCGAGATGGTCAGCGCCGAGGGCCTGGCGCGCGGGGGAGAAAGGACAATGCGCCTGATGCGGTTCCTCCCGGAGGAGCGCCCGCTGGGCATCCAGCTTTTCGGGGCGGAGCCCGGGGTGATGGAGCGCGCCGCACAGCATGCCGCGGAGCTGGAGCCGGATTTCATCGACCTCAATTTCGGTTGCCCGGTGCCCAAAGTTATCCGGCGTAACGGCGGCTCCTCGCTGCTCAAGGACCCGCCGCTTCTTGAGCGGGTGGCCCGGTCCGCGGTGCGCGGGGCGGGCGGCGTGCCAGTGTGCGCCAAGATCCGCAGCGGCTGGAACTCCAATTCGCTCAACTACCTCGAGATTGGACTCCGCCTGTTCGACTCCGGGGTCGCGGCCGTGACGATCCACGCCCGCACCCGCGAGCAGGGCTACTCCGGGCAGGCCGACTGGGAGCATATCCGCCGCATGAAAGAGATCGCTCCGGTGCCGGTGATCGGCAGCGGGGATATCGTAGAGCCGCAGGACGCCCGCCGGATGCTGACTGCGACCGGCTGCGACAGCGTGATGCTGGGGCGGGCCCTGCTGGGCAACCCCTGGCTGGCCGGGCGGGTCCGGCGGTTGCTGGACTGCGGAGAGGACCCAGGCGCGCCCTCCCTGGAGGAACGTTTCCGGGTGGCCCTGGAGCACCTGGAGCTGAGCGTCGAGCCGTACGGCCAGAACAGCGGAGTGATCCAGATGCGCAAGCACCTGGGCTGGTACACCCGCGGACTGCCCGGCGGGGCCGAGCTGCGGCGCAGGCTGTTCGCGGCGCCCGGCCGGGCGGAGGTGCGGTGTGTCCTGCTCGAATATCTGGAGGGACGGGACATAACCGTGCAGAAAACCGAGGGCGGCGCGGGGGTCTGAGCGGATGGCGGCCGGCCCCGGCGGTATCCTTGCGGATAGAGGTCGCTGCGGCCGGACTGGTTGCGGCGAGGCGCAATCACGAGCGCGATACGCGCAATTTCAGGGATAATTCCGGGCTCAGGCCCGGTTGCGTGGACTTAGCCGTGATCCTATCCGAATGGATAGAGCCTTTATTGATTTCGGCGTGAAAATTGCTATAAATTCTCTCCAGAGGCATGAGTGCAGGAAACCGGCCGCCGCCCCCGGCCGCCGCTGACTGCACTGTCACTCTGGAGGCGAATCCATGACAATCTTGCCGGCTGAAAGAGGCGTTGAAACCAGCCATGAGACAGCCCCTTATTCTGCAGGCAGTTTTGTCTACGGTGGTCGGCGTATTATGAACAAAATGGGTATACTTAACCAGATAAAGCTGAACCGCACCGCCTCGCTGCTGGCCGAGGCCCAGGAACTCGATTTCTTCCGCCGGATAATCGAGGAGGTCAACGCGCGCAACTACCCGCACCTGGCCGCCCTGGGCACCGAGCACAGTCTGTCGCTGACCCTGCTCTACCGCGCCTTGGAAAACAAAGCCGCCGAAATACTGCGCCATGATGTGATGCCCAAAAGCTGCGAGATCGCCCTTCTCGACCTGGTGCTCTCCAGCCGGGCCGAGGAGCGCCGTCTGACCAACCTCGCCCCCCTGGCCGAGCTGGATGAGACCGAGGTGGTGGGACTGTATTTCCTGCTGTTCAACCCCCAGTTCGGCGGGAACGAAATGGAGCGGCTCAACGTCCTGATGGAGGAACTCAACCTCCGCAAGATGCGGGACTATATCTTCGACCGCGGCCTGCAGCGCTGGTTCAACATCCGCTACCGCATGATCAAGGCCGCGCCGGAGAAGAACCTGCCGATCAGTCAGATAATCGAGGAGATCGGGCTGCCCGTGCTGTTCGATGAGAGCCTGGTCCTGAGACACTACGTGGCCAAGCGCATGGAGAACGACACCCAGGCGCGCGACATGAAAGAGGACCTCTACCTCGAAAACACGCTGCGCGCCGAGGCCGCCGAGACGTTGCACCATCTGTATGCGCTGTTCGAGAGCTATCCTTTCGATTTCCTCCATTTCAAGGAACTTCTCCTCAACCTTCGCATGGAGGAGGAACTGGCGCGGATCGAGCTGGAGGGGATCAACCAGCTCAAGGATTACATCCGCGCCAAGAGCGTGATTGGGGCGCAGGAGGTGGCCCTGCGCTACGATTTCGTCGCTCCGGCCACGGCCGGGGATGACTTGGCCGCCGCGCGCAAGGCCATTGCGGGAAGTTTCCTCAGTCAGGCGCTCAAGAGCAAGAAAGGCGGGATATTCCTGCGCGCCGAGGCCCTCTACAACTTGAATTCCAACCTGCGCTCCGGCCAGTGTTTTCAGCTTTCGTACGGCTACCTGCTGGCCCTTCTGCATACGGCCGATCAGGCCGATCACTACCTTTTCGGGCGCTACAGCTCACGGATCGAGCAGGTGAATTTCACCCTGGGCGTCCTGGGGGCGTTCCTCTGCCAGGACTCGGGGCAGAAAGCCGCACGCGGCTTCATCCGCAGCTACATGGAATCCCTGGCCAGTGAAATACGGGTCGGCAACGCGGTCAAGAAGACCCTCTACGCCCTGCCTATCATCCTGGGGCTGGCGGCCATGGTGGGGATGGTCTACTATTTCACGGCCGGGGGGATCGCCGGGGCGGTGGCCCTGGCTGCGGCCATCAGCGCCATCGGCGTTGCGATAGCGGCTAAGAACGGCTACGACGAGGAGGTGACCGCCGCCAGCCATGAACGCATCCCCGAATACCTCTGCCGTCAGCAGGGAAAAGTCATTCTCACCGCGATCAACGCCGAGCCACTGCCCCAGGCCGAAACGAAAGTCGAATAAAAACTTGTATACAATTTCCATGTTATTTGTGAATATTCACAAACTTTCTATCCCCTTGGAACATACATGAACGGAATCGAACTGTATCTCGAATATGTCAGCCGTTGCCTGAAGCAGGTCACGACCGAGGAGGACGGGGCCCTGGACCGGGCGGCCCGGGCCATGGTCGAACGCTTTCGCGCCGGACGGGTGGTGCATATCTACGGTCCCGGTGTGCACAGCCAGATCGCGGCGGAGGACGCTTTCTGCCGCAAGGGCGGGCTGATCCCGATCAACGCCCTGCTCGATTTCGGGCTGAGCGCGGCCAACGGCATCCGTTTCACCCATCACCTGGAGGGGCAGGCCGCCCACGCGGATGCCTGCCTGGCCCAGTACGGCCTGGTAGCGGGCGATGTGCTGATAGTGGCCAACGCCTACGGTTTCAACGCGGTCTGCGTGCAGGCCGCAATTCGCGCCCGCGATCTGGGGGCCAAGGTGATCGCGGTCACCTGCCCGGCCTACTCGCGCGCCGTGCCCGCCGGAGCGGCCAACGCCCATCCCTCCGGCAAGCGCCTGTTCGAGGTGGCGGACATCGTGATCGACAACCACATGGACCCGGCCGAGACCGCGGTCCCGGTGCCGGGCCACCCGAACCTGAAGGTCGGGGCGGTGGCCACGATCCTGCACTCGTTCATAATCAACTGCCTGGTGATCCGGGTGGCCGAGATCATGGCCGCCGCGGGCGAGGTCCCGCCGGTGGTGGCGGTCAACGATCAGGCCCACACCGACCGCATCCGGGCCGGTTTCGCCCCGCAGATGCGCCATTTCTGAGCCTCGAATCCCTGCGATCCGTCACCTGCGCCCGCGCCGTGGACAGACCCCGGCGCGGGCCTTTACTTGCGCGCTCCGCGCGATTGTGGTACGATATAAATATGGTAATACGCGGGTCCGACGGAAATCGATTATATAATCACGTATGGGAGGTGTCGATGCAGTTACGAAACTCAATCCTTGTCACGATCCTTGCGGCGGTGCTGCTTGTCCCGTCCGCGGCGCCGCTCCACGCCGAGCACGGGGCCGGGACGGTCTACCTCAATCCAGTTCTGGGCCACTGGATCGATTACCAGAACCCCAACACCCTGGATGACGGTCCGTTGTGGGGCGCGCGTTTCGGGGTGGACCTCTGCCCGGTGCTGGGGCTGGAGGGCTTCGGCCTGGTGGGTCCGAGCGAGATCAGCCCGCAGGACCGCTCCGGGGCGACCAAGGTGGGGGCGCGCTACAGCGCCTGGGGCGGCGGACTCCGCCTGATGATCCCCGCCGGGCCGGTCAGCCCCTACCTGAGCGCCGGCTGGGGCCGCGCCTCCATGAAACCGGATTACGCCCTGAGCAGCATCAACGGCCATGCGGTGAAAGTGGAGGCCAGCGAGAAGCGCAACCTGGTGCTGTACGGGGCTGGCCTGGAGGTGTTTGTCCACCGTAACGTTTCGCTGCGGTTCGACGCGGTGGACCACTACATCAAGCGGGACTTCATCGACGGTGACTGGCGGGGGGACCGCAAGACGCACAACTGGGAGATCGGCGCCGGGATCAACCTTCTGTTCGGGCGGGTGCGCTCGCGGCAGAAAGATTCCGACCGTGACGGCATCCCGGACGTGAACGACCGTTGCCCGGACACGCCCAAAGGCGTGGCGGTATATGCTGATGGCTGCCCGCTGGACACGGACCGCGACGGTGTGCCGGATTACATGGACAAGTGCCCGGACACGCCCGCCGGGGTGAAAGTCGACGCCCAGGGTTGTCAGGCTCCCGAGCCGCCGGCCCCGGCCGATTCCGACGGCGATGGGGTGCCGGACTACGATGACCGTTGCCCGGACACGCCGCGTGGGGTGGCTGTGACTCCGGACGGCTGCCCGCTGGACACGGACGGGGACGGGGTGCCGGACTATCTGGACAAGTGCCCGGAGACCGGCAAGGGCGTTAAAGTGGACGCCCAGGGCTGCCAGGTGGTCGAGGCCGCCTCCAACGTGGTGGACATCTATTTCGACCTGGGACGCGCCCTGGTCAAGCGTGAGTTTTTCAGCCGTCTTGACAGCCTGGCCCGCGACCTGGCTGCCAGCGGCGAGAACGTGAACGTGATCGGCTTTACGGACCAGAAAGGTACGGTCAGCTACAACCAGGAGCTGTCCGACCGCCGCGCCCAGGCGGTGCGGGATTATCTGGTCAGCCGCGGGGTGAAAGCGGCCCAGATCAAGATCGCAGGCAAGGGCAAGTTCCCGCTGGAGAAAACAGCCGGAGCGCCCAGCAGCGCCGAGCAGCGCACGGCCACGATCCGCATGCGCGAGCAGTAGAGCGCAGCTCAAGAATTTGATGGTTGGAAAACAAAGGGGCACGGCAGGCCGTGCCCCTTCATTTTTGTCGATTTGTTAAAAGAAAAAGGGCCGGCCTGCGGCACTCCCTGGCTTAGAACAGCCCGTACACCTTGCCGCTGTTGTCCACCCGCATGCGGGCCGCGGCCGGGGTCTTGGGCAGCCCGGGCATGGTCATCACCTCGCCGGTCAGGGCCACCAGGAACCCGGCTCCGGCGCTGGGCGTGACCGCGCGCACGGTGATCCGGAAGTCCCGCGGACGGCCCAGAAGCAGCGGGTTGTCCGACAGAGAATACTGTGTTTTAGCCACGCAGACCGGCAGGCCGCCCAGGCCGATCTCCTCGATGGCCTGGATCTGCTTTTTCGCCTCGATGGTGAAATCCACGCCCTCGGCCCCGTAAATCTCGCCGGCAAGGGTCTCGATCTTGTGCCGGATCGTATCCTCAAGCTCGTAGAGCACCCGGAAATCGGCCTTTCCCGACTCCACCGCCGCGACCACCTTATCGGCCAGGTCCATCCCGCCCGCGGCGCCTTTCTCCCAGACCTCGGCCAGGGCGCAGCTCGCGCCTTTGCCGGCGCAGAAATCCGCGATCCGGTCCAGCTCGGCCGGGCTGTCCTGGACGAAGCGGTTGAGCGCCACCACCACCGGAACCCCGAACTTTGCCAGGTTCTCCAGATGTTTTTCCAGGTTGGGCAGCCCGCGCTCCAGGGCCTCCAGGTTTTCCTCTTTCAGGGCCTCCAGCTTGGCCCCGCCGTGGTGCTTGAGCGCCCGGGCGCTGGCTACCAGCACCGCGCACTCCGGGCGCAGAGCCCCGGCGCGGCACTTGATGTCGAAGAATTTCTCGGCCCCCAGTTCGGCGCCGAACCCGGCCTCGGTCACCACCCAGTCGGCCAGGGCCAGGGCGGTGCGGGTGGCGGCCAGGCTGTTGCAGCCGTGGGCGATGTTGGCGAACGGCCCCCCGTGCACGAATGCCGGGCCGTTTTCCAGGGTCTGGACCAGGTTGGGTTTGAGCGCGTCCTTGAGCAGCATGGCCATCGCGCCGTGGGCCTCCAGATCGCCTGCGGTGACCGGCTTGCGCCCGAACGTGTAGCCGACGATAATCCGCCCCAGGCGCGCGCTCAGGTCATCCAGGTCGCAGGCCAGGCAGAGGATCGCCATTACCTCGCTGGCCACGCTGATAATGAAATGCTCCTCGCGGGGGACGCCGTTCAGGGGGCCGCCCAGGCCCACGGTCACGTTGCGCAGGGCGCGGTCGTTCATGTCCATGGCACGCGGCCAGGTGACCCGCCGCGGGTCGAGGCCCAGCGGGTTGCCCTGCTGGAGCTGGTTGTCGATCAGAGCGCTCAGAAGGTTGTGGGCCGCGGTGACCGCGTGGATGTCACCCGTGAAATGCAGGTTGATGTCCTCCATCGGGATCACCTGGGCGTAGCCGCCGCCGGCCGCTCCGCCCTTGATCCCCATCACCGGGCCCAGGGAGGGCTCGCGCAGGCAGAGCGCAACCTTGCGCCCCTGGCGCTTGAGGGCCTGGGCCAGGCCGCAGGAGACAGTGGTCTTGCCCTCGCCGGCCGGGGTGGGATTGAGCGCTGTGACCAGCACCAGGTGGCCCTGGCGGCCGCCCGCGGCGGCATGCTCCAGCCCGACCTTGGCCTTGTAGTGCCCATACAGATCCAGGCTTTCCGGCTCCAGGCCGAGCTGGGAGGCCACCTCCTGGATGGGCCGAATCGTTGCTGCCTGGGCGATGTCTATGTCCGACGGAACGTTGGGCACTCTGTCCTCCTGGTTCGTTTTCTGTCCGGTGGTCTCTCCGGTCTGGGGGAGGCAGATAATTTAACACATATCGGCCCTGCACTCCAGTCTGGGCTCGACCCGCAGAGCCGGGCCCGCGGAGCAAAAGAATTGACCCGCGGTCTAAAGTAGTTTAACTTTCTGGCTTATTTCAAGTCAAGCGAATGATTTGTCATCTCAGGAGAAAGCGCGGCATCAAGCGCATGAAAAGAATTCGAATTCTGATCCTCCTGCTGGCGGCCGCCGTTGTCTGGGTGGGCGCTCTGTCCGCCCAGGACAATGCGGTGAAGTTGACAGACGACCTGGAAGTGACAAAGCTTTCGGACAATGTCTACCTCCACGTCTCGTACAAGGACCTGCCCCAGTACGGCGGCCGGGTGCCGGCCAACGGCCTGGTGTATGTGAACCAGGGCCGGGCGTTCATGATCGACACGCCTTGGGACGACGCGCTGACCGGCCGATTGATAGACTGGGTGCAGGACAGCCTGCACGTGAAGCTCGATGTGGTGGTCCCCACGCACTGGCACGCCGACTGCATGGGCGGCCTGGCCGAGGTGCAGCGCCGGGGGATCGCCTCGTTCGCCCTGGACAAGACCTGCGCGATAGCGAGGTCGAAAGGGCTGCCCGTGCCGCAGCATGAATTCTCGGCCGAGCTGCGCAAGAAGTTCGGAAGCCGGATGGTTATCTGCTACTATCCCGGAGCCGGGCACACGGTTGACAACATTGTGGTCTATCTGCCGGCCGAGAAAATCCTTTTCGGCGGCTGCCTGGTCAAGGAACTGAAAGCCAAGGGGCTGGGCAACCTGGAAGATGCGGTCGTGGACGCCTGGCCGCATTCGCTGAACAATGTCCTTAAGCGTTTCCCGGGCTGCAGGCTTGTGGCGCCGGGGCATGGGGCCTGTGGGGACCCGGGCCTGATCCGTCACACCCTGGAGTTGACCGCGCAGCCGCGCTGATTGAGCGGAATAATCCTCAACTTATAGTGGTAACATAACGATATGCCGACAAACGAGATGCAGAAGCAGTACGACCCGAAAGAGGTCGAGGGCAAGTGGTACGAGTTCTGGGATGAAAAAGGGTATTTCAAGGCCGACCCGGAATCGGAGAAACCCTCTTTCACCATCGTCATCCCGCCACCCAACGTGACCGGCGTGCTTCACATGGGCCACGCCCTGAACGAGACGATCCAGGACATCCTGATCCGCAGCCGGAAGATGCGCGGCTGCGAGACCCTCTGGGTGCCGGGAGTGGACCATGCCGGTATCGCCACCCAGAACGTGGTGGAAAAGCGCCTGGCCGCCCAGGGCAGGAACCGTCACCAGATGGGCCGCGAGGCGCTGCTGGATGAGGTCTGGACCTGGAAGAACGACCGCGAGCGGATCATCATCGACCAGCTCAAGGCCATGGGCTGCGCCTGCGACTGGAGCCGCTACCGTTTCACCATGGATGAGCGCCTCTCGCGGGCCGTGCGGCGGGTGTTCGTTCGACTGTACGAGAAAGGCCTGGTCTACCGCGGCAAGTACATCATCAACTGGTGCCCGCGCTGCCAGACCGCCCTGGCGGATGAGGAGGTGGACCACACCCCCTCGGCCGGCAAGCTCTACCACATCCAGTACCCGTTCGCCGATGGCGGTGGACGGATCACCGTGGCCACCACCCGTCCGGAAACCATGCTGGGCGACACCGCAGTGGCGGTGAACCCGGAGGATGAGCGCTACAAGGCCCTGGTCGGGCGCGAGCTGGAGCTGCCTCTCACCGGGCGCAAGATTCCGATCATCGCCGACAGCCACGTGGACCCGGCGTTCGGCACCGGGCTGGTCAAGGTGACCCCGGCCCACGACCCCAACGATTTCGAGATCGGCCTGCGCCACAACCTTCAGCAGATCGCGGTGATGAACCCGGACGGCACGATGAGCGCCGCGGCCGGGGAGCAGTTCGCGGGCCTGGACCGTTTCGCCTGCCGCAGGAAAGTGCTGGAGCTTCTGGGCGCGCAAGGCCTGCTGGAGAAGACCGAGGAGCACCAGCACGCGGTGGGCCACTGCTACCGCTGCGACACGGTGATCGAGCCCTATGTGAGCACCCAGTGGTTCGTCAAGATGAAACCCCTGGCCGAGCCAGCCCTGGAGGTGGTGCGCCAGGGCAAGGTGAAATTCCATCCAGAGCGCTGGACCAAGATTTATTTCGACTGGCTGGAGAACATCCGCGACTGGTGCATCAGCCGTCAGATCTGGTGGGGCCACCAGATTCCGGTCTGGTACTGCGAGGCCTGCGGCAAGGTGATCGTGGCCGAGCAGGACCCCGACAAATGCCCGGACTGCGGCTCCGAGCGCCTGCGCCAGGACCCGGATGTCCTGGACACCTGGTTCTCCAGCCAGCTCTGGCCGTTTTCCACCCTGGGCTGGCCCGAGCGCACCCGTGACCTGGAGCGTTTCTACCCGACCAGCGTGCTTTCGACCGCGCCGGAGATCATTTTCTTCTGGGTGGCGCGCATGATCATGGCCGGCCTGGAGTTCATGGGCGAGGCGCCGTTCAGCGATGTCTACCTGCACGGGACGGTGCGGGATGAGACCGGGCGCAAGATGAGCAAGTCGCTGGGCAACGCGGTGGACCCGCTGGAGCTGATCGGCGAGTTCGGGGCGGACGCCATGCGTTTCACCCTGATCTCGATCGCCGCCACGGGTACGGACCTCTACCTGTCCACCGAGAAATTCCACCTGGGGCGCAATTTCGCCAACAAGCTCTGGAACGCCAGCCGTTTCGTGCTGATGAATTTCCCGGAGGATTTCGACCCCACCGGCAGCGGCCCGTTCGAGGCGCGGCGGGAGGAGCTGGCCGAGCGCTGGATATTGAGCCGTCTGGACCGCACCGCGCGCGATGTCACCGCGGCCCTGGACAGTTTCCGCCTGAACGACGCCGCTTCGGCGGTCTACTCGTTCCTCTGGGGTGACTATTGCGACTGGTACATCGAGCTGAGCAAGGCCAGCATCGCCGCGGGCGGCGAGCAGGCCGAGCGGGCGCGCACCGTGCTCTGGACCGTGCTGGAGAGCGCCCTGCGCCTGTTGCACCCGTTCATGCCGTTCATCACCGAGGACATCTGGCAACGCCTTCCGCACTCTGGAGAATCTATCCTCCAGCGCCCCTGGGTTGAGACCTCCAACTCGCGGCAGGATGAGGCGGCCGAGGCCGAGATGAAGCTGGTCCAGGATATCGTGGTGGCGGTGCGCAACATCCGCGGCGAGATGGGCGTGCCCCCGGGACGACCGGCCGAGCTGCGTATCGCCACCGCGGACAGCCGTCTGCGCGAGAGCGTCCAATTGCATGCCGGGATCATTCGCCGCATGGCCACGGTGGAGGGGATCGAGTTCATCCCCGCCGGCGCGCGGCCCGCGGCCAGCGCCGTGGCGGTGCTCGGCTCCAGCGAGCTGTTCGTGCCCCTGGAGGGCCTGATCGACCTGGACAAGGAGCGCGAGAAACTGCGCCGCGAGGCCGAACGTGTTTCGGGCCTTCTGACCGCGGTGGAGGCCAAGCTCGCCAACACCAATTTCACCGGCCGCGCCCCGGCCGAGGTGATCGCCAAGGAGCGCGACAAGGCCCAGAGCTACCGCGACTCCCTGGAGCGTCTGCACCTGAACCTGACCCGCCTGGGCGGTTGAGGGCGATTATTATTTTGAATTCGACGGGACTTGTGCTAACATTTAACCAGGCATAATGTTCCTGTTCTTTCCCGGCGGTCTGAGGTCGGGGCCATGGCTTGAAGCGGGTGGTGACTGATGAAGGAAATGTTCCTGGACCTGGCTAAGTACCGTATCCAGAGAGCGTTCGAGAACAAGGGCGATGCCGAGCTTCTGCTTAAGAGCGAGAAGGTCTGTGACTCGGTGAACCGTATATACCAGGCCAATTACTACGCGGTCAAGTCGCTGCTGGCGATCAAGATGAAAGACTCGTCCAAACACCAGATCGTCCTGCAGATGTTCAACGAGAACTTTCTGACCAACGGCACTATCCCCCGCGAGTACGGCGAGATCGTGGAGCGCAGCTACCGCATGCGCGGTGAGGGCGACCACCGCACCGAGGTGCGCCTGGAGCGCCGGGATGCCGAAAACCTGCTGCGCGACTGCGAGCGCTTTCTCTGCTACGTGCGCGAGCACCTGAAGCAGATAATCCTGGCCAACCCGCGCAAGGCCGGCGAGGGCCTGGATGAGATGGAGGAGTGCGGCGGCGGTGGCGGCGGCGGTGCGGCCGGTCAGAAAAGAAGGCGGTAGGGGGCCGCAGGGAGGCGGGATGCCGGCTGGCGCTGGAGGTTGGCTGTGGTGGGAGGTAGCGCCTTGAGGACGGGGCTTTTTCGTAGGGGCACGGCGCGCCGTGCCCCTACATTTTTTTCTTTTTTTATCCTGGCATCGCTATGAGCGGGCAGGTTTCCGCAGACATAATCGCTTTGCTGGAACACGTGCGGCGGGAAATCCTCGACCATGCGCTCATCCGGCCGGGGGACAGGGTCCTGTGCGCGGTTTCGGGCGGCCTGGACTCGATGACCCTGCTCGATTGTCTGGCCGCTCTGGCCCCGGAGCTGGGGTTCAGCCTGGTTGTGGCCAGCCTGGACCATGGCCTGCGCGGGGCGCAGTCCCGCGCCGAGTGTGAGCTGGTGGCCGCGCGCAGCCGTGAGCTGGGGCTTGAGTGCCGCACCGGGAAGGTGGATACGGGCGCGCATTGCGCGCGAACCGGCCTCACCGTCCAGGAGGCGGCCCGCGAGTTGCGCTACGCTTTCCTGCGCTCGGCTTGCCGCGAGCTGGGCGCGAACCGTCTTGCCCTGGCCCATCACCGGGACGACCAGGCCGAGACCGTGCTGATGCGCCTTTTGTCGGGCAGCGGCCTGCCCGGCTTGGCCGGGATGCACTACAGCGCGGAGGAGGGGTTCCTCATCCGCCCGCTGCTCGGCATCCCCCGTCATGATCTGGAACAGTACGCCCGTGCTCGGGGCCTGGTCTGGGCAGAGGACCCCTCCAACGCCAGTACGAAATATTTCCGCAACCGCCTGCGCCTGGAGCTGATCCCGTCGATCGAGCGCAACGCGGACCCGTTGTTCCGTGAGCGCCTGGACGCCCTGGGAGAGGCCTGCACCGAGCTGGATTCCATCCTGGAAAGCCTGGCGGAAAGTCGGCGTGCGGCGGCCCTGCTGCCCTGCGCACCGGATGAGGCGGCTTTCAGTTGCGCGGCCCTGGCCGCCCTTCCCACCCTTCTGCGTCGGCACATCATCCGCGGAGCGGTGCGCCGCAGCGCCGGGCCGGACACAATCCTCTCGGGCCGTCCCCTGGCCGCCCTGGAGCGTCTGGTCCTCTGCGGCCCCAGCGGCCGCAGGCTCGACCTTCCCTATGGCCTGGGCGCGCAGCGCGAGTTTGACCGCCTGCGCGTGGCTCCGGCGGAAAGGCTCGTTGTCAGCGCCGGTTTAGGTATGGAGGGGGAGACCGCTCTGTGCCTGAACCGCCGCACCGTGGTCAGTCTGCCTGGGGTGAACTGGGAACTTGAGCTTCAGCCAGCCGCCTGGGATGAGTCGCAGGCCGGGGCGCTGCTACGGGACAGCCGGGCCCTGGAGGCGGTGTTCGACCTCGACGCTTTGGAGTTGCCCCTGAGCGCCGGCGCCTGGCGCGAGGGTGAGCGGATCACGCCTTTCGGCGCCACGGGTGGGCGCAAGCTGAAAAAAGCTTTCCTCGAAGCGCGGGTCCCGGCGGGTCGGCGCGGGAGTGTCCCGGTGGTTCGGGACGCGGCCGGGCGGGTCATCTGGGCGCCGGGCGTGGCGCGCTCGGCCCTGGCCCCGGTCAACTCCTCCACGCGTCGGGCCTTGGAAATTCGGGCACGCGAACTGCATGAGGGTGTATCAGATACGTCTGACCAGCATTGACACTGTTTTGGGGGCCTCTTATATTAAACATCATTTTCCCACAATTGCGTCCGACAGGTCGGGACGGCCGAGAGGACCGGCGCCGGAACCGATTCACTCTGACTGCTGACAACGAAAAACTTGAGGCTGCGATATGGCTGGTGCCGGCAACAACCGAAAAAAAGACACGCGCCCAGAGGGGCAGCGTAAATCCGCATCCGGGGGCGGAAAAAGCCCCAAGTACGGAAACATGTCCAAGAACATCGCTTTCTGGATCCTGGTCATCCTCCTGCCGATCACGATTTTCAGCCTGATTTCTCCGCAGAAAGAGACAGTCCGGAAGGTCAACTACTCGCAGTTCATGAAATTCGTCACCGAGGGCAAGGTCAAGAGCGTCACGATCACCGAAAAGAAAATCCTCGGCGAGATGAAAGCCGACGGCGCCACGGCAAACGCCAAGGACGCTGACTCATCCCAGGCCTTCGAAACCTACCTTCCCTTCGAGGACCCCTCGCTGGTGGAGAAACTGGACGGCCTGGGGGTGGAGGTCTCGGCCCGGCCGCCCACGGTCAACTGGATGACCAGCCTGATGGGCTGGCTGCCCTGGGTCTTCATCATCGCCCTCTGGCTGTTCATGATCCGCCAAATCCAATCGGGCGGGGGCAAGGCGTTCTCGTTCGGCAAGAGTAAGGCCAAGCTGCTGAGCGGCGACCGTCCCAAGGTCACCTTCGCCGATGTGGCCGGCTGCGATGAGGCCAAGATCGAGCTGGAGGAGGTGATAGAATTCCTCAAGGCCCCGCGCAAGTTTCAGAAACTGGGCGGCCGCCTGCCCAAGGGCGCGCTTCTGCTGGGCCCTCCGGGCACTGGCAAGACCCTGCTGGCGCGGGCCGTGGCCGGTGAGGCCGGGGTGCCGTTTTTCAGCATGAGCGGCTCGGACTTCGTCGAGATGTTCGTGGGCGTGGGAGCCTCGCGCGTACGCGACCTGTTCGAGCAGGGCAAGAGCCACGCCCCCTGCATCATCTTCATCGACGAGATCGACGCCGTGGGCCGTCACCGCGGCGCCGGGCTGGGCGGTGGGCATGACGAGCGCGAGCAGACTCTCAACCAGCTCCTGGTAGAGATGGACGGGTTCGAGTCGAACGAGGGCGTGATCCTGATCGCAGCCACCAACCGCCCGGATGTGCTGGACCCGGCGCTTCTGCGCCCGGGACGTTTCGACCGGCAGATCGTGGTCGACCGTCCGGACGTGCGCGGCCGCGAGGGCATCCTCAAGGTGCACATGAAGAATATCCCGATCGACGAGGACGTGGACGTGTCGGTGCTGGCCAAGGGCACGCCTGGTCTGAGCGGAGCGGAGCTGGAGAGCATCGTGAACGAGGCCGCGCTTCTGGCCGCCCGCCGCAACCGCGAGAAAGTCACCATGAAGGATATGGAGGACGCCAAGGACAAGGTGATGATGGGCGCCGAGCGCAAGAGCATGGTGATAAGCGATGAGGAAAAGCGCCAGATCGCGATCCACGAATCCGGGCATACATTGGTTCAGAAACTCACTCCCGGCGCCGACCCGGTGCACAAGGTGACTATCGTGGCGCGCGGCATGGCACTGGGCGTGACCCATTACCTGCCCGAGAAGGACCGTCATCTCTACAGCCGCCAGTGGTGCATGAACAACCTGGTCGCCCTGCTGGGCGGGCGCTGCGCCGAGCAGCTCGTGCTGGGCGAGATGACCACCGGAGCGGGCAACGACCTGGAGCGCGCCACCGCCCTGTCCCGGCGCATGGTCTGCAACTGGGGCATGAGCGAGCTGCTGGGGCCGCTGACTTTCGGCAAGAAAGAAGAGCAGATATTCCTGGGCCGCGAGATAGCCCAGCATCAGGACTACAGCGAGGCCACCGCCCGCCTGATCGACCGCGAGGTGCGCCGCTTCATCGATGAGGCCTACCAGCGGGCGATGGAACTACTGAAAGTCAACCGGGAAATCCTGGATATGATGGCCGCGGCGCTGCTCGAGCGCGAGGTGCTTGGGGCGGAGGAGATCGAGGCCCTGATCGAGCGGCGCGAGCTGCCGCCGCGTCAGCCCGAGAAAAAGGCCGAGGCGCCGGCCGCGGAAGCGCCGCCGGACACGGACAACCAGTCTGCCGCCGATGCCGCCGCCCCCGCTCCCAACAAGCGCCGTCGCCGCACCACCCGCACCGCCGGGTCGACCGTGGCTGCCTCCGAGACTGAGGCCAAGGCCGCCGAGGGCGGGGAGGAAGAGGAATCCCCGGCTGAAAAAGCCGAGTAGCGGACTGTGGCTGACCGCACCAGAGGATGAGGATGAACGATAGCAAAACTGCCACTGTGGAGCCGGATACGCGCTGGGAGCTGCCGGGAGCAAGCCTGGACCTGGGCGGTGTGCCGCTGGTGATGGGCATCCTGAACGTGACCCCGGATTCGTTTTATGACGGCGGGCGGCATTTTCCGCCCGAGGCCGCCCTGGCGCACGCCACGGCCATGCTGGAGGCCGGGGCGGACATTATCGACGTGGGCGGGGAGAGCACCCGTCCCGGCGCGGCTCCTGTGGAGGATGACGAGGAGGCCGCGCGGGTCGTCCCTGTGATCCGGGCGATCCTGGAGCGCCACCCGCGGGCCGTGCTTTCGGTCGATACCTACAAGGCGGCTGTGGCGCGCCGGGCGGTCGAGGCCGGGGCGAAAATCGTGAACGACGTGGGCGCGGGGCTTCTGGACCCCCAGATGCTTCCGGCTCTGGCCGAAACCGGGGCCGCCTGGGTGGCGATGCACATGCGCGGCACCCCGCGCACAATGCAGACAGATACGCATTACGGTGACCTGCTGGGCGAGATCGGAGAATTTTTCGCCGGGCGCCTGGAGGCTGCGGAGCGGGCCGGCGTCCCGCGCGGGCGTGTTGTGCTCGACCCGGGGATCGGTTTCGGCAAGTCGGCCGAGGACAACTACAGGCTGATCCTTGGCCTGGAGCGGTTCCGGTCTCTGGGCTGTCCGCTGCTGGTGGGGCCGTCGCGCAAGTCTTTCCTCGGGGGGGACGACCGCGAGAAAAGGCTGGAGGGGACCCTGGCCGCGGTCACGGTGGCGGTGCTGAATGGGGCCGCGGTGCTGCGGGTGCACGATGTGGCCCAGGCAGTTCGCACGGTGCAGATTGCGGCGCGGTTCCGGGACTGCCGCGGGTGAGCGGAGCCGGGAAGGTGTTGGACATTGAATTACGTTGGGACTATCTTGCGGTATCCGCCCCCGGCCCGGGGCTGATCGAGTGCGGGTCAGGGCGGAACGGCTGAGCGCAGGCAACGTGAAAGCGCGCGGGGAACAGTGGGGCGCGAGGAGACTGAGACAAAGATGAGCAGAGTAAAATTTTCCTGGCTTGTGTTTATCGGCACTCTGGTGCTGTACCTTTTCAGCATGGCCCCCTCGATTGCCTCCGAGGAATCGGCGTCCTGGGTGGTGAACAGCCTGATGTCCGGATTGCCGGATGCCCCGGGAAACCTGCTCTACCTTCTGACCTGCTCGTTCTTCCAACATCTGAGCATGACACTTCTGTCCCCGGTGCTCAACCTTCTGGCCCGGCTCGTTTTCCTCATCTCCACCAAGCCTTCGTTCGTGTTCGAGCCGGCCTCGGCGGTCAACCTGATCTCGGTGCTGAGCGGCGCCGGAGCGGCGTCCCTGACATTCGGCCTGCTCGACCGGGCGGTCGCTGCCTGCGGGGCGGGCTCCAGCCTGGGGATCACCGCCAGGCGCCTGTTTTCAGCCGCGGCCAGCCTGTTCCTGTTCAGCCTGCCCGCGCTCTGGGGCTCGGCGCTGCAGGCCGGTCCCGGGGTGTTCAACGTTTTCCTGCTCCTGCTCGGTCTCTGGCTCCTGGTGCGGATCCAGGAGGGCTCGCTGGCCGCCGGGACCGGGATGCTGCTCTGGGCGCTCCTTCTGGGCCTGTCGTTCAGCCAGAGCTTCGTGCCGACCTTCGCCCTGCTGACCCTGCTGGTGTTCTGGCGCTGGGGCGGTAAGGTGCGGGAGGCGCTCGCGGCGAACATGGTCCCGGCCCTGATCGTGTTCCTGGTCGGCCTGAGCCTCTATATCTACCTGGCCGTGCGTCCGGTGCTCGACCCCGGTCTGGGCCAGCCCATCGACCTGTTCAGCCGCCGTTTCTGGGTCTATTTCTACGGCTTGGACGCGCTCCGGCATTCACTGCCGCGCGCCGCCGGTTTCTTCTCGGTCCAGTTGCCGTTGCTTTGGAGCTGTTTCGCCGCCCAGGCCCCGCATTGGAGCGTGGCGCTGGTGCTGCTCGGACTGTTCCTCTACAGCCTGGTGCGGATGTTCAGCGGGCGGAGACGGCTGTTTTTCTGGTCGTTCGCTCTGCTGCTGGTGGTGGTGCTCATACAGCTCTGGCTGGTCAACCCCACGCCCGGACCGCAGCCGGCCATGGGGCAGGCGGGCACCAGTGTGGCCCGCGATTTCGGCGACCTGGACAGTCGTTTCCTGATCAGCTACCTGTTTTTCGGTGTCTGGGCCGTGCTGGGGCTGGCCTGGCTGAAGGATGACTGCACCAGGTTGCTGGGCTGGCTGGTGCGGCGTTTCGAGTTCACGGAAAGGAGTCTGAGCTGGTTGCCGGGCGCGGGGCTTTTCACCCTTCTGTTCCTGCTGCTGGTGTCTCCGCTGTGGTTCAACTGGCATCGGAGCTCGCTGGCCCGGGATTTCGTGATCCTCGATTACGCCAGGAACATGTTTTCCGGCATCGAGGACAAGGGCATCCTGATCGTCTCGAGCGACCAGGAGTACTACCCGGTGATGTACGCCAAGCATTACCTGTTCGCCGACAGCAGCCGCTCGGTGCTCAACTACAACTACCTGGTCGACCCGGAATACATCAAAAGCCTGGACAAGATGTCACCCCCGGTGGCGCGCAACTACACGGATCAGCAGGTGGAGAGCATGCGTCCGGCGCGTCTGGCCGAGCCCTACGATTTCAAGGCCGGCAAGCTGGAGGTGCGTTTCCCCAAGGGCACTCTTCTTCTGGTGCGCGACCTGGCCGTGGTGGATATCGTGCGGGCCAACTCTTTCAGCCGACCGCTGTATTTTTCCGGCAGCCTGGGGATCGAGAACATGGCCGGGTTCGACCGTTTCCTGGTCCGGCGCGGCCTGACGGTCCAGCTTCTGGACCAGGAGCCGCTCGCGGGGCCGGACAGCACCTATTTCTGGCGCGGCGCGGACAAGATCGTGATCGACATCAACCGCAGTTCGCACCTGCTGTGGCTGGACTACAGCTACCACACCACGGTCAAGGACATCCCGGCGAGCCGCAAGGAGGGGATGCGCACGCTGTTCACCATCGCGCGGGTGTATTCCATGCTGGCGGATGCTTTCCTGATGCGGAACAACAAGGAGCAGGCGGTGCTCAATTTCAACCAGACCGAGTTCTTCGACCCGGACTACAAGGAGCGCCTGTTCATGTTTGCCTCGTGGTTCGCCCGCGAGAAACAGTACGATGTCGCCAAGCAGTTCGCCACCAATTATTTCACCTCCCATCCGGCGGATGCGCTGAAATGGACCGGCCTGGCCAAGATGGCCCTGGACCGGGCCGACACCACCGCCGCCGCCGAGTTGCTGGTCGAGGCGGTGAAAGTGGACCCGGATTTCCAGCTCGGGTTCACCAAGCTGGTGCGCCTGTACGACGCCACGGACCAGAAACTGATGGCCCAGGCCATCCTCAGCCGCTGGGTCGCCCGTCACGCAGATGACCAGCAGGCGCGCAAGCTGTGGGAGCAATACAGCGCCACCAAGACCCTGCCGCCGGATTTCCCGGAGTGAGCCGCTGAGAGAGTGGTTTCAGGGACAGTTTTCGAGAAAAGACCGCAGGCCGCGGAAAAGGTTTTCCTCGCGCCAGGCGGTCTTTTCGCTTTTCTCCTCCCGGTAGATTTCCCGGATGTCACCCAGGCGCTCCAGGGCCAGGCGGCAGAATTCATCCGCGCGCAGAGTGCAGCCCTCGGACAACCCGAATCTTCGGAACAGACGGCGGTCGATCAGGCGGTTGTAGGCGCCCTTGCGCACGGCGCGCCCCGGGGTGTCGGTGCTGTCCGTGCAGCGTCCGGCCTTGAGAAGGTTACAAGGGGCGCAGATGAAATCCGCCCCCACGGTCAGGCGCAGCAGGGTGCGCGGGTCCTGGCGCAGGCGCTCGGCCGCCAGGTGCACGGCGTGGCCGTAGGGATGCGGGGTATGCTCGCGCCCGGCCCCGAAATCACGGATAATGTCCAAGCAGTGGTGCGGCTTGATGACAAGCGGTGTTTCTTCCATCACAACCGGTTCCTTTGAGTTGCGATCATGACTATGGCGTTCCGACTGCGGAGGGCTGCCGCTTGAATGTGCCGGCGGCTTTTTACTTTGGACGGAACATATAACCCTGCGCACCGGGAGCAAAGGATTATCCTCCGGAAAATGTGTTGCTCGATTCGGGTTGACAATCCGCCGGGAAGCTAATATCAATATTGGAAAGCCGGAACGGGCCAGGCTCGTTCCGGCTTTCCTGGCATTTACTCCCACCCTCGACCGGACCCGGCTATGAGACGCTCTTTCAGAATAACCCGCCCCGCGTGCCACAGCCTGGCATTCCTGACCGCGGTCAGTCTTGTTCTTGCTCTCGGTTTCACTCCCGAGCCTCTTTCCGCCCAGCGGAGCCTGGAGGCCGCGTTCCAGCTCGCCGCCCAGATCGAGTTCCCGCCCGTGCAGGGCTGGCGGGCCTCCAAGGTCGATTCCGCCGGGGCGGAAAGCCTTGGTTTCAACGACAGCGGCTGGGAGAAATTCAGCTACCAGCCGGTGCTGGATGCCGAGCAATGCTGGTTCCGCTCTCGGTTCAAGCTGCCGGAACGGATCGCCCTGCAGCCGGTCAAGGGTCGCAAGGTGGAACTGAGCCTCACCGTTCTTTCGGACGGGACCCTGTATGTGGACGGCAAGCCGTCGGCCAGGCTGAAAGCGGGTGAGAACAAGGTGACTCTTGCCGCCTCCGCCGAGCCGGGGCGGGAGTATCTGGTCGCCCTGCGCCTGAGCGCCCGACATCAGAAAGTCACTTTCCGCGAGGCCCGTCTGACCCTGCCCGGCTGGGAGGCGGCGGTGGAGAAGGCCCGCGACCTGCGGGTGCAGCTCTACTCCGCCTACCGTCTGCTGAGCGGCGACACCCACCAGCGGGCCATGCAACTGGAGAGCGACCCCGGGACCGACCTGTCCTCCAGCACAGAGTCGCAGCGCCTGGAGCTGATCAACGAGCTGGAGAGCGCCCTGGAGCGGATAGACCATGCCGCGCTGGAGCAGGGCCGGCCGGCGGATTTCATCCGCTCGGTGGACGCGGCAGTGGCCGCCGCGCCGCGACTGACAGCCTACATGCACTCGTTCACCCTGCGGCTGGTCTCCAACGCGCATATCGACCTGGCCTGGCTCTGGCGCTGGCGCGAGACCGTGGAGGCGGCCCACGACACGTTCGAGAGCGTGCTCGGCCTGATGGACAAGTACCCGGAGCTGACTTTCACCCAGAGCCAGGCCCAGCTCTACGAGTGGATGCGCCAGTACTACCCCGACACCTTCGAGCGCATCCGCCGTCGTGTGGCGGAGGGCCGCTGGGAGATCGCCGGAGGGATGTGGGTCGAGCCGGACTGCAACCTGATCGGCCCGGAGAGCTGGATGCGGCAGATCCTCTACGCCAAGGCCTACTTCAAGGAGCATTTCGGCCAGGAGATCAAGCTGGGCTGGAACCCGGACTCGTTCGGCTACAACTGGAACATGCCGCAGTTTTTCAGCCGCTGCGGGATCGGGGCTTTCGTGACCCAGAAACTTCTCTGGAACGACACCAACATATTCCCCTACCACCTGTTCTGGTGGCGCGGGCCGGACAACAGCCGGATACTGGTCTACATGCCCTACAGCGGCTACACGAATGTGGTCGACCCGCAGCAGATGCTGGATGACCTGCGGCAGTTCGAGGCCGGTACGGGACTGAGGAACATGGCGGTGCTGATCGGCTACGGCGACCACGGCGGCGGTCCGGACGAGGACATGCTGCAGCGGGCCCGTCACCTGCGCACGCTGGCCCTGTTCCCGCGGGTGGAGTTCGGGCGTATGGACCAGTACCTGGCCGCCCTGCCGGACTCTGTGCTGGCGCGCCTTCCCGAGTGGAACAGCGAGCTTTATCTGGAATACCACCGCGGCACCTACACCAGCCAGGCAAAAATGAAAGAGTACAACCGTCGCCTGGAAAGCGGTCTCGCCAGCGCCGAGACAGTCTGTGCCCTGGATGCCCTGCTGACCGGCGCGGCTTATCCGGCCGCACGGCTCACCGAGGCCTGGAAAAAGGTGCTGTTCAACCAGATGCACGATATCCTGCCCGGCAGTGGGATCGCGGCGGTGTACACGGATGCCGCGGCCGGGTTCGAGCGGGCGGCGGCTTTGAGCGCTCATGCGACCGAGGTGGCGCTTTCCGGGATCGGGGCGGCGGTGAACACCGCGCGGGGACCGGAGGGTGAGCCGCTGATCGTGTTCAACAGCCTGTCCTGGCTGCGCAGCTCGACTGCGGAGTACACGGCCCCGAGCGCGGTGCTGCGCGGGGTGCGGCTCTACGGGCCGGATGGAACTGAGGTCCCCTGCCAGGTTGTGGAGGATGACAGCCTCACCGCCCGGCTGATTTTCCGGGCGAATGCGGTTCCGGCCACCGGCTATAAGGTCTACCGTCTGCGGCGCACGCTGCTGGAGCGGCGGATGGCCTCCGGCGGAGACCCCGGGCTGAGCGTGAGCGAGCGGGCGATCGAGAACGGCCTCCTGCGCCTGGAACTCGACCCGGCGAGCGGGAACGTGATCCGCCTCTACGACAAGCGCGCCCGCCGCGAGGTGCTATCCAAAGGCGGACGCGGCAACCTGATCCAGCTTTTCGAGGACCGTCCGGCCCAGTGGGATGCCTGGAATATCGGCTACACTGGGCGGAGCTGGGAGCTGGACAAAGCCGATAAAATCGAGGTGGTCGAGCGCGGGCCGGTGCGGGCCACGGTGCGGGTGCGGCGCAGTTTCCTGGGCCCCACCAAGCCGCGCAGACAACTGGCCACCAGTTTCCCGTCCTCCTTTTTCAGCACCGAGATCAGCCTGTACCGGGATGAGCCCCTGGTGGAGGTGCGCTGCCGGATCGAGTGGTGGGAGGACCAGGTGCTGGCCAAGACCGCCTGGGAGCTGAACGTGAAGTCGGACAGCGCCTATTATGAGACCCCCGGCGCGGCCATTGCCCGCCCTACAACACGAGCCAACTCCTGGGACCGGGCACGCTTCGAGGTGCCGGGCCTGCGCTGGGCCGACCTGAGCGAGGGCGCTTTCGGGGTGAGCCTTCTGAGCCGCTCCAAATATGGCTACGACACCGAGGGCGGCCGTCTGCGACTGACCCTGCTCAAATCTCCGCTCTGGCCCGACCCCTCAGCGGACCGCGGCTCGCACGAGATAACCTACGCGATCTACCCGCACGCGGGCGACTGGCGCGAGGCGGCCACAGTGCAGCGCGCCGCTGAATACTGCACGCCGCTGCTGTTCCACTGCGGGGTGAACCATCCGGGCCGTCTGCCGGGTGACCAGGCCGGGTTCCTCTCTGTTTCGCCCGCGCAGGTGGAACTGGGCGCGTTCAAGGCGGCCGAGGACGGTGACGGTTTCGTGTTACGCTGCTATGAGTCCACGGGCAAGGCCTGCCGGGCGGAGGTCAACCTGCCACCGGGAGCGGTGCGGGCCTGCACATGCTCACCCCTGGAGGAGCCGGGCGCGGAGCTGGCCCTGAGCGGCGGGAAAGTCTCGTTCGACCTGGGGCCGTTCGAGAGCCGCACGATACGGGTGTATTTCAGGACTCCCACGCTTCCGGGAGTAGCGCAGTAGATAAAAATTGAATGAGGCAATGACCCGCGAGTCCAAACGTAGGGGAGGGTTTAAAACCCTCCCCTACATTACGGTATCCCATGTGTTAGCTGCATGAGAGTCCTGGGGATTATAGAGGAAGGGAATATATCTCAGTGAGAAACGTGGAGAAAAACAAATCGAGGCTTTTTATCTCCGTTCTGCTCCTGGCGCTTGCAGTGGCCGGGAGCGCGCGGGCCGCTCAGATTGCGGATGATTCCTGGTACGGCATCTACCTGAAAGGTCAGAAAATCGGCTGGTCGCATACGGTGGTGAGCCGCGCCGACAGCGGGATCGCGGTGCGGGACATAAGCCACCTGGAGTTCTCCATGCTGGGCAAACCCGAATCGGTGGAGACCCGCATGCTCTCGCTGAGCGGCGACAGCCTGGAGCTGAAACGTTTCACATTCAGCCTGAGCGGGCGCGAGACCCAATTCGGCGTGACCGGCGAGGCCCGCGACACCTGCCTTCTGCTGAACGTGGAGATGGGCGGCGAGACCCACCGGGACACGCTCTCGTTTCCCAGCCTGCCGCAGCTTCCCAGCACCGTGGGGCTGCTGTTCGCCCGGGAGGCGGTGGCGGAGGGACGCAAGTTCAGCGCGGTGGTGTTCGATCCCTCCTCCCTGTCGGCCCAGGAGCTGGAGGCCGAGGTGGCCGGACGCGAGCCGATTGTCTGGGGTGAGGGAGAGGTGACGGCCTGGCGTGTGCACCAGGACCTGGGCGGAGTGCGGGTCGACTCCTGGCTGGATGACAGGGGCCAGCTCCTGCGCGAGCGCAGCGGCATGGGTTACCAGGTGGAGCTGGAGGACTCGGCCCGGGCCCTGGCGAATGTGGGAACGTCGGTGCGGCCGGACATCCAGCGCCTGGTGGCGGTCACCCCGGACCGCGAGATACCCGCCCCGCGCCGGCTCACAACTCTAAGCCTGGAGCTTGACGGCCTGGACTACGACAGCCTGGACCTGGACAGCGGCCCGCAGAAAGCCGTGGGGACCCGGGTGACAATCACGGTCAACCCGGCCGAGGGTGCAGCGCCTGACACATTGAGCGCGGAAACGGAACAATCCTGGCTCGCGCCCTCCGAGTTCATCCTGAGCGATCATCCTAAAGTCAAAGCCCTCCTGCCCGAGGTCTGCGACACCACGGCCGCGCCGGTTACGCGCCTGCGCTCGATCCTGGCCTGGATGCAGCGAAATGTCACGGCCAGCCCGACTTTCAGCCTGCCCAACACCCTGGAGGTGCTTCAGAGCCGCAAGGGCGACTGCAACGAGTTCGCGGTGCTGTTCTGTTCCCTGGCCCGCGCGGCCGGGGTGCCCACCCGCATCGCGATGGGGCTTATCTACCTGGACGGTGCGTTCTACTACCACGCCTGGTGCGAGAGCCGTCTGGGCCACGCCTGGGTGGCGGTCGACCCGGTATTCGACCAGCTCCCGGCGGATGCCGCACACCTGCGCCTGATCGCGGGCGAGATGGAGCGTCAGGTGGAGATTCTGCCCCTGATTGGGAACCTGAAAATCAAGGTGCTGGACTGGAAAGCGGGGGAGAACTGAGGGGGTGGGTTTTTTATCGGCTACGGAGCGTCGTGCCCCTGCAAAAGATTTTGTTTTCAAAACCGCTGCATTGATCCGTGTAATCTGTGGCTCCAGCGGGTAGCAAAAAGGGGGTGGGTTCGCAACCCACCCCCTTTCCGTTTCAGGCCTATTTCTCCAGAAAATGCCTCAGCCACTCCATTCCAAGGCCCACCGCCTCGGGAGTGGGGGTATGTCCGGCCGCATGGTTGAAAAACCCGATATAGCGTGGCTTGCCGTACAGAGAGTAGACCTCGCGCGCGGCGTTGATCAGGAACACGCTTTCGTCCTTGTCCGCCTCGTTGCCCGCGATCAGCAGGAACGGGCGCGGGGCGATCAGGGCCAGCAGCTCATGGTGTTCGGTGGCCTTGTCCCAGCCGCGGACCGAGGCGTCCAGGTAGAAAAAGTGTTCGAAATCCGAGGCGTGAAGGCCGAGGCCTGGCTCTGAGGCGGTCACCACGGCGATCCGCTCATCGAACGCCGCCGCGTACAGCGACACCATCGCCCCGAGGGAATGGCCGACAATGCCGATCCGGTTTTTGTCCACATCCGGACGGGTGCAGAGATAATCCACCAGACGCTGCGAATCCCAGACCCACTTGCCCATGCCGCTCAGATTTGGGTATTTGGCTCTCAGGTTGCCGATCGATTCCGCGTAGTTTTCACCGTAGCTTTCGCCGAACCAGCGGATCGAAACCGCGATCATCCCACGCTGCACCGCCATGTAGGCGAACGAGCGCACGCTCATCGCCGTGAACCGTCTGCCGCCCAGGTGCTTTCCGGCCGGGGTGCCCACGTCGTAAAACGGCACTATCACCACTGGTGCGGGTTTGGCCAACGGGCGGTTCGGAATCATAAGGTATATCTCTTCCCAGTAGTCCGGCTCCACCTGCAGCTGCATCAGATAGCCGGTGTAGATGTCCTCCTCGAAGGTGCGGATGATTCGCACAGTCGGCTCTGGAGGGACAACCGGCAGCGTGCCGATGATTTTCATCCACTTGTCATGCAGCAGTTTCTTTTTAGCCTGCCACTGGTCGAGCGTGGTGATTGTCTTGCCTTTGTCGTCGACAATCAGGGAGGACAGCCCGCCCGTGTTGTTCTCGTACTTGGGCGGGACTTTATAGTAGGGTTCCAGCCACTTGCTCTCGTCGACTGGCGCCTTGTGGGCGCCGCGGCCGGGGGAGGTGCGCGCCACCCTGAAACCTGTGTAGCGGCTTTTTCTGTCCGGTTCGAAACAGGAGCGGAAACCCCAGTTCCAGAAACTGGTGGTGGTGAAAAACGAGCCGCCGCGGATAACCCGCTCCGGGCTCCAGCCGGGGCCTTGCGGATTTGTCACCGGCTGGGCGGAAAACCGGGTCGGGTTGTAGTTGTAATCGTTGCACCATTCCCAGACATTGCCGAGCATGTCGTACAAACCGAATACGTTCGGCTCGTAGCTGCCCACCGCACGGGTCGCCTTTTCCTTGAGGTCTTTCATCAGCCAGGGGATGTCTTCCATATTGTCCGAGCCGAGGTTGGCGTGACTGTTGATCTGTTCGGCCGGCCAGGCTGTGAGGCTGCTGTCAGCCAGGTCCCACTCGGCCTCGGTGGGGAGGCGGTAGCCGTTACGGCTGAAATCACACTCGCCGGTTGTCAGGTCGTAACACGGCTCCAGCCCTTCCTGAATGCTTTTCCGGTTGCAGTAGCCGATCGCCTCCCACCAGCTCACGCTCTCCACCGGCAGGTCCGGCCCCAGGTGGCTGGAGGGATTGTAGCCCATTACGGCCTGAAATTCCCTCTGTGTGGTTTCGGTTCTGGCAAGCCTGAACTCGTCGATCGAAACTTCCAGCGGAACGCCGGTGAGCCAGTCGGTTGCGCGAAAGTTGGCCGCCGGTACGGTTACAAGGCTGTCCGGCGGAACAGCCTGGGCGCTGGCGCAGAAAATGACCATGCAAATGAAGGCGTACAGTTTCGTCCACGGTTTCATGGCTTGGACCCCTTTGGTTAGTTTGGTGGACGAATAATATTCTCGCTTTTCTCCGACTTTTCAAGTGTTTTTCGTTTAGGACAAGAAGGACCCTATGCCTTCTTGTCCTCTTCTGTCAGCCTGGCATGGTCGCGCCCCAGGTAGTAGTTGAGCCAGGAGGAGCTGTCCTTGAGCGCGGCGTTACGGTAGACAGGCTCGTGGGAGCGCACGCTGTCCAGGCCGCCATCCTTGTCCAGACGCTTGATCACCCGGAACCAGAAACACTTGCGGTCTTTCCTCTCGCAGACCCCGTCGGACGACCCCCCGCAGGGGCCGTTGCGCATCCCTTTCGGGCAACCGTCCTCCGGGCAGAGAAAGGCCAGCTCGGCCAGGGAACAGTCACCGCAGCCCTGGCAGCGGTTGACCAGCCACTTGATCCCGCGCTCCAGGGTCTCGAAGGCTTTGGCCGCCCCCTGGCTGCGATCCACACAAGAGCAGACCCCGCGGGCCAGACGGAACCCGGCGCCACTCGGCTCGAAAAAACTGCCGTGGACCAGTTTCATGAACGTGTAGTTGACCCGCGTGCCGTCGCGGCGGTCCCGCTCCGAGAGCGGGGAGAGCGTGTCGCTGCTCATGCCGGTTTCCTCGTCACGCTGGAAGAAATAGCACTCATCCGGCTGCGGGTACTGGATCTCACGGGCCGCCTCGCGCCACTGCGACTCCATCTGCGCGCTCAGGTCGATCACCGTGCAGACATCCTTGAACGACAGGCCGAACCCGCCGATATGCGCCCCGCGGTAGCCCAGCCCCTTGAGCGCGGCCACCTGCCTGGCGGCGAACTCCAGAAAAGCGGCCTTGCCCTTGTCCGAGTCGGCGGCGTGGCTGTTCACCCATTCGAGCATTTTCGGGGTGACCACGCAGCCGGGGACCTGGTTTTCGCTCATGATCCGCGAGACAATCCGGTGCGGCACGTAGACATTGCCCAGCACCGGCGCGTCCAGGCCGCGCAGGTGCATGTAGCGCAGCAACTCGTCGAACTTGCGCATATCGTAGCCCAACTGGGTGATAATGAACCGGGCGCCGTTGCGCACTTTCTTCTCCAGCTTGATGAACTGGCCCAGAAGCTCGGCGCGGTGGCGCTTGAACGGCGAAACACTCGCCCCGATGTAAAAATCAGTCGGGTCGAGGGTCTGGAACTTGCCGGGCCGCACCTGCACCTCCAGCCCCTGGTTCATGTCCTGGAGCATCCGCACCAGGCCCACCGAGTCCAGGTCGAACGAGGGCTTGGCCACCCCGTGGAACCCGTCCACCGGGTAGTCCCCGGTCAGGGCCAGCACATTCTGCACGCCCATGCGGTTGAGCTGGAAAGCGCGGCTTTCCAGGCCGTTGCGGTTGTTGTCCTTGCAGGTCAGGTGCACCAGCGGGCTCATGCCCCGGAACAGCACGTCCATGCCCAGCACGTCCGGAGACAGGCGTGGGTTGCCGCCGGGGTTGTCGGTCAGGCTGAGCGCGTCTATTTTCCCGTAGGCCACCGCCGCCTCGGTGAAAGCGATCAGTTCGCTGAAATCCTTGCGCATCAGGCCACGGGTGGGCACCAGCTCCACCGAGATCACGAAAGAGCCTTCCTCGCTAAGCCGGGTCTTGAACCTGTTCTCCATTGCACCCTCTCTTTGGGGACAATTTGAGGCGACAACCCCTGACCCAGGAAACCCCGCATTACGGCGACTCGTTACAGGACCTGCCTCTGACGGCCACTCGGCCGGAGCGTCGTTGACACTGCCCCGACAGAAAATTATAATAACAGAGCCGTAAGAAATTGGCAACTGGACCGGATGACCCGGGAACAAGGGAGAAAGACGAGCGGATGCCCAGATTCGAAAGTCCAGGCTACCCCTGCGACCTTCATGTGCACACCATGGCCTCGGATGGAGGCTATCTTCCCGAGATATTAGCCTTCAGCGCCTGCGTGCGCGGCATGAAAGCCATCGCCATATCGGACCATGACACGTTGGCCTCGGTGCCGGATGGCTTGCGCGCCGGCGAGCTGATGGGCCTGCGGATTGTACCCGCCGTGGAGTTGACCACCCGCGAGCGTTACCATATCCTGGGCTATTTCATCGATACCGAGGACAACGCCCTTATCCATTACCTGAACGGGCTGCGCGAGCGTTCCTGGAGTTTCATGGCCTCGGTGCTGGATGACCTGCGCGCGCGGGGGCTGGATATCGCCGAGACCGAGCTGGCCCGCCGCACCGGCGCGGGCGTACCCAACATGAGCCACCTGATCGACATGCTCTACGTGCGCGGCGAGGTGAGTTCCTATGCCTGGGACAGCCCGGAGATACTGGAAATCTTCGGCGACCCGGATTACATGGTGAAC
>JAJFUG010000013.1 GCA_021372515.1 bacterium | reverse complement strand
GTCCAAAAGTCCACTTTTTATCTCTTGGCCGGGGAGAACTATCTGTTCAATTCGAATGGATTCTCGGTAGAAGAATTGCATTTTCAATGCAGCGTGGCAAAGCGTGCCTTTTCGTGCCCTCAGGGTGTCGTTTCGTGCCTTTTTGTGATCCAAAAGCGGGTTTTTACAAATCGCAACCCATTTATTTACAAGTAATTAATATTTGACTATCAATTCCGTCCCTCGGCGCCATATAAATCAAGGGGTTGCGGACTATTGTTCGCAGCCCTTTTTGTATTGGTGCAACTCATTTCCCGCGTTCACATTATAATCCTGACAATATATTCATCTTACAAATTGATTGTTGAGTTTTCTCGAAATAAGTATTATCATAAACATGTGAAATATATTGAGTTGCAATGGACAGGCCGAAAAATCCAATTTTGGGATCGAATAAGAAGGCGAATATTTTACTGCGGCGATTCTGATTTATGGAATGTCGACTAAAACGGTAGGAAAGATGCCAGCTTGTTTTACAGTTTTTTCTCTGGTGTTATCTTGGTGCCTATTTCTGGGCGTTTCTTCCCTTTGGGCCCAGGAAAAAGTCCAGCGGCCCACCCGCACTATTACCGCGGCCACGGCCCAGGCTCCGCCCAAGATTGACGGCCTGCTGGATGACCCGGTTTGGCAGGCGGCCGAATGGCAGGATAACCTCGTACAGTACAGGCCCACACCGGGCGACATCCCTCAGGCCGCAACCCGGGTGGCTGTCGCCTGCGACCGCCAGTTTATCTATGCAGCGTTCCGCTGCCTCAACCCCGGGGGGGCGGCCGCCAACAGCTCGATCGCCGAGCGCGACGGCGACATGGACAACGACAACGCGGTCACCCTGTACCTGGACACTTTCCACACCCGCCGCGACTGCTACTATTTCAGCACCAACTCGCTGGGCACCCAGGTGGATGGCCGGATCAGTGAGGATGGCCTTTCCAACGACAAGAAATGGGACTGCATCTGGTGGGTCGCCTCCCATGAGGACAGCCTGGGTTGGAGCTGCGAGATGAAAATCCCCGTTTCGGAGATGCGTATCCCCCGTGGCGAGGGACGCCTCTGGGGTATCAATTTCCGACGCAACTATCCCGAAAGGTTCGAAACCAGTTTCTGGCAATACCGCGACGTGGCCTGGCGCGTATCGCAATCCGGTGACCTTCTGGGCCTCCCCGCATTCAACAAGCTTCTCTCAGCCACGCTCTACCCCTACCTGGTGGGCCTGGACTCCAACCTGCCCGCTTCCGGCCGACGCACGATCCTCTCCTCCGGCGGCCGGGAGTTGGTTGGGGGGGCGGATCTACGGCTGAAACTGGGCAACACTATGGACGGCAACATCACCTGCAACCCGGATTTCGCCACGGTCGAGGCCGACCTGTCGAAAATCAACCTTACCCGTTACGAGATCTCTTACCCGGAGAAAAGGCTGTATTTTCTTGAGGGCGCCGAGTTGTTCAACAACGAGATCAACGTGTTCTACAGTCGGCGGATCGGGGATCTGAACTGGGGGGTTAAGACCAACGGGCGCGTGGGAAAAGTAAACTACGCCGTGCTCGCGGCCGATGAGCGTGCCGGAGTGGGTGGAAACCCCTCGGCCCAGACCGAGGCCGTCCGTCTGCAGCGGGATATCCTTGGCTCCTCGAATATCGGCCTGACTGCTGTCAGCCGCGCCTGGGACGGCGGCTACGCCCGGGTGCTCAGCGGGGATGGGGTGCTGGTATTCAACTCAAACACGAGTATCCGCACCCAGCTTGTGGGCAGCTTTCCCTCCGGCGGTGACAGATTCGCCAGCGCTGCGGCGCTCCGGTTCTCTTACGCCAGGGGCCTGTACCAGGTTAACGCCGGAGGATACCATTACGACAGCGGCTTCCAGAAAAACGTCAACAGGGTCGCGCTTGTCCCACAGGACAACTACAACCGGCCTTTCACCTGGTTCAGCGGCGAACACTGGATAAGACGTCACGGAATCGACAAGATCAGTTTCAACCAGGGTAACGATCTTGCTTGGCACAACAACGGCGACCTCCAGTTGGTTAAAATTCGGAGCACGGAAGGTGTGACTTTCCTCTCCAATTGGCAGGCGGATTTCGGCGGCGTGTACCAGACCGAACTGTTCGAGAAACGCTTCCACAATCCCAGTTGGACAACCGACATAATCTGGAACGACCGGATAAGTAAAAGCGCCGGCCTGACCCGCACCTGGGGACGGAATTTCGAGCGGGATTTCAACCAGACCAGCCTGACCGGAGCGTTCAAGCCGGTCAGCGGGCTCTCCCTGAGCTCCAGCCTGACCGTTTTACGGTTCTCTCCCGACTCCACAAACCAGGAGACATCCCTTTTCGACTTGACCGCGGACTACAATTTCAGCCCCGATTTCTGGTTCCATCTGACCGGCGAGTACAATTCCAACAACGACCGGGTGTACTTCTACGGCCTGTTCGGCTGGCGGTTCAGGCCGCCTTTCGGGGCGCTGTATGTGGCCTACACGGCCGACCGGTTCGACATGCCGGACAGCCGGCTCGGCCGTACTCTCGGTCGGCGCGACCGCGCCCTCTTTGTCAAGCTCACCGTTCCGCTCACGATGTACTGAGCTGATAATTAACAGTCAATCCTGATCTCCAGTTTCGTGTCATCTTCGTCACACCAGTCCGCATGTCTGTAACCCGCGACAGGGACCTGAACGGGACTGGCAGAGCGGCCGCAACGCGGAGAGTGGATGATGGGCATTCATTTCAGAGCGATCTTCCCATTTATGAGTCTGCTGATTGCATTATTATCCTGCGCCTCGCCTTCTGCGGAAAAGAAGGACGATATCATACTATCCACGGGTGACGGCCTGGTGATGAAGCTCGATGGCAGGGGGCAGGTTGAAGGTCTCGCCGCCGACAGCAGCGAGCTGCTCGCACGCGTCAGGACAGGCGGGTTCCTGCTGCGGGAATATAAGTGTGATCCTGGCTCGGAGCTGATTGCTGGAGGGGATTTCGAGAGTACTGGTGCAGCAGGGTTGAGCGGAACGTGCAGGGTGGACACACAGGTTGCGTATTCAGGTAAAGCCTCGGTCTGCCTCGATGCTGCCGGCGGGGGCCGTCTATTGCTGGACAGGATCCCACTCGAACCAGAGTCGGTCTTCATGATTTCTTTCTGGATGAAGGCTGATAAGCTGAGAGGTACGCCGACTCTCCATATCCGCAGGCTGGATTCCGGAAATGCGATTATCGGCAGTCAAGCCAACATTGAGTATTTAGGGCCTTACAAATCTGGCTGGACCGAGTTCCGGCATACCTTCCAGACACTCCCCGGAACCGAATCGGTTGAACTGGAGTTCCATGTGGTGCGTGATCCAGAAGCAAACAGCACAAGTCTGGGTGGGAAAATCTGGGTCGACAATTTCAGTCTGAGAGAGCTGAGATTACCGGAATTCGGGGTGATCAACGGTGAAATGCAGAAGGTGGAAACGAATGCAGCCCGCATGCTGGGAGAATATAAAGGGATCAGGCTTTCGGCCGAGGTGAGTGGGCATGATGACCATTTTAATATCAGCGGGACATTGCAGGACACCACCGGACAGGACCGTTGTGTCCAGCTCCTGTACCGTCTGCCGGTGGCCGCCGTGGGCTGGAGATGGGAGACTGGGCTTTCCTCGGGCGAGACAATCGAGGAAGGACAGTCTTATACGAACGCAACCGAGATAGGAAGGTGGACGAACCGCTATATCGCCCCGTGGCCGTATTCGAGTATCGACGGGAACACAGCCGGGTTGTCGCTCGGGGTCGCGGTCGACCATCCTGCGGTCTACAGGATGTCCTATGCGGATGGGTATTACACGCTCTGCTTCGATTTCGGTCTCTCCCCGTCGACAAAGAAATTCCCGGGCCGGGCGGAGTTCTCGTTTGTCCTCAGCCATCACGACCCGCGCTGGGGCATGCGCGCCGCAGCCAAGAAATATTTTGATCTTTATCCGGAATACTTCGAGGCGCGCACGAAACCGGGTGCGACCTCTTCGACCCGGGATATGGCCAAGTTCAAGGGGCTGGCGGATTTTGGCGCCATGTATGGAGACCGTCACGGGGGTGAGTTCAGCTGGATTAAGAGCGCCAATGACCAGGGCATGTATTCGATGACCTACAACGAGCCCTGGATGTGGAGATCGAGTCTGGGAAAAGCCCCGGACATTGACACTCTGGCACTCAGCTCGATAGTAGCGCGGGAACGCAGCGATATAGACAAGTGGGACGGGAACGATTTCACCGGTGACTACTCCCAGGTGCCGCGGGCTTATTCGGTCAGGGCTTTCCTGAATTCCGCGATGTATGACGAAAACGGCGATCCCATATCCAACGGTATCCGGACCTACCGGAGCGGGACCTATCTCGAATGGCTGACAAACTCCGACCCGGACATAACCGGAACTTACGGCGATCCCAACCGCGGTCTGCTCTCATGGAAATACGAATTCCTGAGAGATCGTGACGGCGCCGCCAAACTGGGCGGCGCCGCGAACGGGATACGCTACGACTCTGTCACCGAATGGGTTCACATGGGGGTCGAGAATTTCCGGCAGGAGCATTTCGCCTTCGCCGATTACCCGTTGACTTTCAGCTATCTGGCGGCCAGGCCCTGCCAGCTCGGTTATTTCTGCGCTCTCGAGTATATGACTTTTGTCCGCAGGCAGATGCTCGAAGCAGGCGGTCTGACCTACGCCAACGGAGCGATCGACGTGCCGTGGTTCAGCTGGCTGATGGACGGGATATCACGGGAGGGCTGGAACCCGGAGGTTGCGAGCCAGCAGAGTATCCGAATGCTGATGTACCATAAAACCTGCGGCGACTGGAGCGGGGCCCGCCTGGCCCGGTACTCGGAAGAAGTGCTCAAGGACCATTTCAATGTCTGTTTCCTGTACTCCTGGTGGCCGGGCGTGGATGGGAGAACGCAGGAGGATTTTGACAGCAAAAGAGAATTTTACAGGAAGCACCTCCCGGTGCTCAAAGCCCTGGCGACCTCCGGCTGGGAACCGGTCACGTTCGCCACGGCCGGGACGGATGGCATCCTGATAGAACGGTTCGGTGGTGAAAATGACCGGCCGCTGTATTTTTCAGTCCGCAATCCCGCGAACGTCGAACGGAACGTTGCGGTCAAAATTGACAAAAAATCATTGGGGCTCGCGCATTTGGGCTCTCTGACCGATGCATTGACTGGAAAAACCATTCAGGTGGAGGATCCGGCCGGTGATGGTCCTGTATCCTGTTCTCTCGTCATTCCAGCCGGGACCACGGCAGTGTTGAAATTTGCCCGATAATCCGTTCCCAAACAAAAAGACACTCAAGGTTCTCGATCGGGCGCCTGCCGGTTCCAACCCGGAGGCCATACTCTACGACCCGGCCAGCCAAATGGTATTGGCTTTCAACGGCCGCAGCCATGATGCGGCGGCCATAGAGGCGGCTACCCACAAGATCGCCGGCACGATTGAGTTGGAGGGCAAGCCGGAATTCGTGAGAGCTGACGGCAAAAGTATTGTTTAAGTTATATAGTCTTCACCCAACTACAAGTAATTCTCAGTTTTACACCGAATCAAGCACCAGTCTTACTTTTTCGAGCAGAGTGCGGGCGGTGAAAGGTTTCTGCAGGAAATGCACCCCGTCTTCCAGCACTCCATGGTGAGCGATTACATCGGCCGTATATCCGGACATGAATAATTGCCTGATATCCGGGCAGAGAGTGAGAAGCTCCTTCGCCAGGTCCCGGCCGTTCATTTCCGGCATGACCACATCTGTCAACAGAAGATCGATCTTTCCTTTATACTCATTGGCCAGGCCGATGGCATCATTGGGCGAACTGGCGGACAGCACTTTGTAGCCCTGATGTTCGAGCATGGTTGTGGCCAAGACGAGAATAGACGGTTCATCTTCAACCAGAAGAACAGTCTCGTTACCGCTGGCAGCCTTATATTGATTCGGCTCGACATTTGATACCCGCTCTTCCGGTTCATCGTGACCGGGTAAATATATCTTGAATATTGTACCTTTTTCAGGTTCGCTGTATACGTTGATAAACCCATCGTTCTGTTTCACTATGCCATATACAGTAGCCAATCCAAGGCCGGTTCCTTTACCCCGTTCCTTGGTCGTGAAAAACGGCTCAAACACCCTGTCCAGCGTTTCCCGGTCCATGCCCCTGCCGCTATCGCTGACAGCCAGAAGGACATACCTGCCAGGCAGGAATCCTGGATTCCCGGCACAGTCGGCCTCATCGATAACAACCGCTCCAGTACTGATACTGATTTTCCCGACCCCGGCAATAGCATCCCTGGCATTGATGCACAGGTTGGTCAGAACCTGATCGATCTGGGAAGGATCCATCCTGATCGGAAAAAGATCATCCCCCGGCAGCCAGTTCAGTTCAATCGCCTCGCCTATCAGGCGCCGCAGCATACCGAGCGTTCCCGCCACGGTTTTATTCAGGTTCAGCACCCGGGGCGAGATCGTCTGCTTGCGCGCGAAAGCCAGCAGTTGGTGTGTAAGGTCCGCGGACCGCTCGGCGGCGGTGAGTATTTCCATAAGGACGAAATGCAGTTCCTGCTCCGGATCCACCTGTCCCAGCGCCACCTCGGTATGACCGATTATCACACTCAGCATGTTGTTGAAATCGTGCGCCACCCCGCCCGCCAGTTGGCCGATAGTCTCCATCTTCCTGGATTGCAGGAGATTGGCTTCAAGGGTCAGCTTATCCGTAATATCCCGGATCACGGCCAATACGAACTCTTTACCGTCGGCAGCCCCTTTTGAAAGGCTCAATTCGATATCGAACTCTGTCCCGTCTCCGTGGAGCCCCTTAAGCTGAAGGGTCCTGTCGATTGCTCTATCCGGCTCACCCCTCTCGAAAAAGCTCTCGACATATCTGCGGTGTTCCTCACGCATATTCTGCGGCATCAGAAGATCGAGCGGCTGATCCAGCATTTCACTGCTCGTGCGGCCGAATATTTTTTCAGCCGCCGGGTTGAAGATTTTTATCAGGCCCTGTCTGTTGACCGCAATCATGCCGTCTTTGCTCGCCTCGATAATCATGCGGAAACGTTCCTCGCTTTCACGCAGGGCGCGCTCCGCATTCTTGATTTCGGTGATATCGGCGCGTACGATCAGATCGGCCGTTCTGCCCTCGTAGAGAATGGTTCTTGAATACTGGTCCAGCCAGAGGGTTGCTCCGTTTTTTCTAACTCCCCTGAAGAAAAATCGGGCTGTTGCACCTTCCCGGCCACCCTGTTTAATTGATTTCTGGCGCTGCACGAATTGCCGGTCATCCGGGTGGATCGTAAAGGCAAACTCTCCCGGCCCGAGCTTGAGCAACTCCTCCACCTTATATCCCGTCTGATCGGCCGCCGCCTGGTTGGCATAAAGAATACGGTCATCCTGCAGGATGAATATCGCCATCAGGGATTGCTCGGAAATGAGCCTGAACTTTTCCTCGCTTTCCCTCAACTGCTGCTCCGCCCGCTTGCGCTCGCTGATGTCATGGTCAAAAGCGCAGCTCATGAACTGGCCTTTGTTGTCGCAATAATTGGCCCTGATTTCCACCGGGAAGATACGGCCGTCCTTGGCGCGATGGCGCGATTCGAAAGTCATCGATCCGAGGCGGGTCAGCTCTTCCACATGCCTTTTCAAATCTTCGGGCGAAAAACCGGGATCTATGTCCTGCACATTCAGTTTTAAAAATTCATCCCGCGTGTAGCCCAGGGATTCGCAGGCGGAATCGTTCGCATATATGATATTTCCGTCAGCATCCCCCCACATGACATGCTCGGATGCCTTGTCCGTGGCAAACTGCGTCAGTCTCAGGGCGTCCTCGGTCCGTTTATGCTCAATCAGGTGCCACATGCCCTGCATCAGCAAGGTCAATTGCTGGCAATCGTTCTCAGAATAATCTTCCTCTTTGTTTCCTACGCCGGCCACTAACACTATTCTGCTATTGTCAAATATCGGCGTGTTCATGTGGCGCAAAAGGCTGACATGCCCTTTGGGGAGACCTTTTTTCCAGGCGTTTTCAGCGGAATAGTCGTTGGTGATAATCGGCTTGCGCTGCCTGACCGCCTCGCCCCAGAGCCCTGTCTCAACGAGAGGATAGATTATCGGTCTGTCGACAACCGCACATTCCTCAAGGGCGGATTTCGACCAGGAGTTTATTGTGAGTATGCTCTCGTCCTCGTTTACGAAAGCCAGGTACCCGATTTGGCTTCCGGTTATCTCGATGGCTTTCTCCAGGGCGAAATCGGTGATCTCCTTCAAAGCTACGTCTGTCATTCTCCCGAGCTGCAACAGGGCTTCCGTGCGCTGCATGTTGGCCATGATCTCCATGGAAGCCTGCTTACGCTCTATGGCGCCGGTAATGATCCGGGATATGGAAAGGAGCAGCTCAATATCCTCATCCGGCCAGATTCGTTTGCGGTTGCACTCATCGAAGCCCATGAAACCGTAGTAGTTGCCCCTGATAAACAGAGGGACCACCAGGAGAGATTTAGATCCATAAAATCTGAGGAAATCCTTTAATGAGGTATCGGGTATATCCTCAATATCGGAGTAAGAGAGGCTGTTTCCGTTTCTTAGCATCTCAAATCCCCAGGGGCTGACGCTGTTGGGAATGTTTTGCAGAGCGTCTTTCTGGGAGGATGTTCCTTCGGAACACCACTCTATGGTATTGCTTGACGTTTCAGTCGCCTGATGATACTCGAAAATATAGGTACGGCTCACCGCGATGATCTCGCCAATAAGCGCCATGCATTCCTGCAGGAACGTCTGAAGATCATCGACCTTGACCGCACTGGAGGATATTTGCGACAGGAGGCGTTCGTAGGTCAGCCGTTTCAGTATCGCCTCCTCGGCTTGCTTGCGTTCGGTTATATCCCTGAATGTCCAAATCCGGCCGTAGTAGTTCCCTTCCTGGCCCAGCACCGGCGCGGAATAGCGGTCCAGGCGCATCCCGTTCTGGAATTCAATCTCGTCGAGGCAGGTCTCGTTCTTATGCTCGAACAGATACAGTATTCTGGCGATGAATTCATCGGGGTGCTTGGCTTTCCCGGCCACATACTCGAGCAGCACGTTATCATCCTCACTATCGAGACAGTATTGCGGAACATCGAACAGCTCGATCATACGCTGATTTATGAGCAGGCGTTTTCTATTCTCGTCTACCACCAGTATCCCGTCGATAGTCGCGTTCACCTGCGCCTCGAGCAGGGCCGCTTTCTCCAGGATCGCATCTTCCGCCCGCTTGCGCTCGGTTATATCGGTATGGGTTCCTTGCATCAACAGCGGTTTCCCGTCCTCGGTCCAGCTTGTCACCTTGCCCCGGTCGAGGACCCAGACCCAGTGCCCGTCCTTGTGCCTCATCCGGAACTCGACCTCATAGAAGTCGCTATCTCCTTTGAAATGCTTTTGAAGCACATTGTTTGTATTCCTGAGATCGTCCGGATGGGTGAAGTGCTCCCAGGTTTTGATCGATACAGGTAACAGTTCTTCCAACCTGTATCCAAAAATGTCAGCCCAGCGTTCATTGAAAACAGTCTCGCCGGTCTGGACATTCCATTCCCAGGTCCCGACATGAGTTCCCTCGATGATGCTCGCCAAACGCTGGCGTTCTTCCTGAAGTTTTTTCTCGGCCCGCTTGCGGTCGGAAATATCACGGACCGACTCTATCGCGCCGATTATCTCGCCTTTTGTACTGGACAGGGGTTTGGCTTTGCCAAAAAGAGTCAAATCCTTTCCCAATATGGTCGTATCGATCTCGGCCAGAATCACGTTACCGGAATCGATCCTCACATGCTGGTAATTTCTTGCATTCTCATCATCCCATTTTAGCACCAGGTCCACCAGTATCGGACGGCGGATACCATAAAACGGCAGGGCGTATTCGTAATTGCCTTTCGACAGGATATCTTCAGCCCTGACTCCGGTCATTTCCTCCACGGCCCGGTTCCAGAGGATGACCTTTCCTTCCAGGTCGATGGCAAAAGTCGCATCCGGAAGGAAATCAACAATATCACTCAGATGCTGTTCAGACTCGCGCAGTTCATCGCCGATCCTTTCCCGCTCGGCGATTTCCCGCTCAAGCTGAATGTTCTTTGCCCTGAGTTCCTGAGTGACTTTTCTCTTATGCCAGTAGCGGACGAACAGCAGGACAATCGCTGTCAAGGTGAGCAACAGTAACAGTTTGAAAACTGCGGTTTGAAAAAAGGCAGGCTTGATCGTAAAGGCAAAACGAGCCGGCGCCGGGCTTTCAAGGCCGTGTCCGTTTCGAGCCACAACCTCGAACACGTGCCGTCCAGACGGAACATTTACGAAATTGACGGAACTCAGGCGGGTCTCTTTCCATTCCCCGTCAAAACTGTCGAGCCGGTAGGAATACACCACTTTTTCCGGGGAACTGAAATCCAGACCGACAAAATCGAAACGAAGGTCGTTTTCGAAATGTTTAAGTACCGCTCCCTCCGAAAAACTGGAATCCGGGCCGATCAAACTGGCCCTGGTTATATAGACCCGGGGGCCGTTCCGGGAGACAAGCTCGTTGGACGGATCGAAGACCGTCAAACCCTCGGTGGAGCCGAACCAAAGCCTTCCTTTCCGGTCCACGGCCGAGGCCCCGCGGTTCAGATCGCTTCCGGCCAGACCCTCCTCCTGGCCGTAAAACCTGAACTGTTTGCCGTCGTAACGGTTCAGGCCAGTCATCGTGCCGAATAACATCTCCCGGCCGATCCGGTTGATAAAGTAGCAGGTGTTGCTGGACAACCCGTCCGCGGTAGTCAGAGTATCGATCCGGCGGCCATCGTAACGGCAGATACCGTTTTCCGTTCCGAACCAGATATTTCCCGACGAATCGGCGAAAATGTCGTTGATGTAATCCGAAACCAGTCCCTGAGGCTTACCGAAAGGCTCAAACCGCCGGCCGTTGAAGCGCGCCGCGCCCTCGGTGGTCCCGACCCAGAGTTCCCCGGATGGAGTCTCGCAGAGGGAGATGACCAGATTGCCCGGCAGGCCGTCTTCGGTGGTGTATGAGCGGCCCGAGGAACCGTCGTATTCCGTCAAACCTTTCTCAGTGCCGATCCAGACTACGCCCCGACGGTCGGTGAGGATGGTCTTGACACTCTGTTTCCGTAATATCGGATCAATCTGCGCGTTGGTCCATTTCTTCCCGTCAAATCTCGCGGCGCCGCTGTCGGTGCCGCACCAGATCCCGCCCGATGAATCCTCGGCCAGGCAATAAACGAGGGGACTCGGCACGCCGTCTTCTCTTTTGTACGATTTCCAGCGCTTTCCATCATAGCGGCTCAACCAGAGGTCCGTACCGATCCAGATATCCTGTCTGGAGTCTATCAGGCAGTCGAACACCATGTTGCCGCCCAGGTATTGCTCTCCGCGGAAAATTGAAAACGGATTGCGCGGCAGGAGACTGACCCCCTGGTTATATACGGCAAACCAGACGTTGCCGTCCCGGTCCCCCTTTATATCCCAGATCGCCCCTTCGAGCATGCCGTTGTTTCTGTCCATCCTTGTAAACCGGCCGTTATCCAATATGTAAGCTCCACGGTCGGACTTGTCTGAAATCCAGAGCCGACCGGACACATCCTGATACACGGGGTGGAGAATATGAATCTTCTGCTCATCGAGAGAATGAACCCGCCAGTTGCGCCCATTGTACTCAATCACTTCGTTATGACCACCGAGCCACAGATTGCCTTCCCTGCCGACATACAAGACCCCGACCGCCTGAGGGACCGGACTGTTGGACGGTGTGAATGACTTCCATCGCTTGCCGTCATTCACCCTCAGACCGTCATCCGTCCCCAGCCAGAGGTTGCCCTGGTGATCGAGCTTGATGGTATAAATTGTTTTAATACCCAGCGAGTCCTCGACCAGCCAGTGTTTCCAACTCAGCTTCAAAGAATCGAACAAGCTCAATCCATGGCTTGAAACACTTATGAGATCTCCCGAAGCTGTTTCCAGAATTTCTCTCACGGTGTCATCGGCCAGCCCATCCCGGATGGAATAGGAGCGCCATTCCCGGTTGTTATAACAGTTCAAGCCCTCTTGAGTACCGAACCAGATCCAACCACGGCGGTCCTCAAAGAGCAGCATGCCATAATTCCCGGCCAGCCCGTCTCTGGAAGTGAAAACACGCCATTCCCCGTTTTCAAGCCTGGCCAGCCCGTCCTGAATACAGAACCACAGACGGCCCTGGCGATCCTGGAGCATCCGGTAGGTTCCCTTCTTTGCATCCAGAGCTTTCTGGTTGAAATAGGATATGAACTGCTGCCCATCGAACCTGGATATTCCGTTCAGAGTCCCGAACCACATGAATCCGGAGGAATCCTGCATGACCGAAAGAACACGGTTGCTGGCCAGGCCGTCATCCACCGTGTAGTTCCGGAAGGGCAATATCTGTGCTGGCAAGGGGTAGAAACCGAGGCAAATGAGGCTGATACATAAAAATACAAGGCCAGCCAATGGTATTTGGGCAACGCGTTTTACCGGTATGCCTGCCATTGATCCCTCATTAGTCCAGTAAAGCAACGACACTGAATATTTAAAGAGATATTTAATAAGATGTTAGCAATACAATTCCAAATTATTGTACTCCGGATTCTGACAAAACGCAAATGCTTTCAGAGGCTGTCGCTTTGTGATTTAATTGAAGGCTTCTGTTGACACAAACATTTTTCGACAGCACAACAGAAGAACGGTCTGGCCGGGACTGTTTCAATCCGCCTGTAAACGCATACGGTTGGCGATCCCTTTGAGAGATGCCATTATTCTATGAAGGTTCCATGCAAGCCGGGATACCGGAAGAACCGATTGACCCTTCCGGACACATCAGCCTTTGGCCCTCAGCCAGGAGCGTGTCCAATGTGTAAGAAATTGACGCGTTGTTCGAATCCTCAAATAGCAGTTTTGGGGCTTATGGTCCGTCCGGTGCACCGGATCAAGCGTTCCCTGTACTGAGGCAGGCCATGATGACGGCGCAGATCTACAAAGCCTGGAGCTTAATCGAGTTCGAAATGATTTGACTAAATATGGAGTAATTATTGGGACTATGCATCCAAATAACCATCTGGCAAAGTTGATCTCCGGGAAGTGTTGGAGTTTGTGGCCGGGGGAAATGGATTCATAATGACTGGAAATCTTTTTTACCCAACTTGGCAAAGCGTGCCTTTTCGTGCCCTCAGGGTGTCGTTTCGTGCCTTTCTGTGACCAAAAAGCGAGTTTGATCAGATCGCAACTCATTGAATTATAAGTGATTAATAATTGACCTTCAATTCCGTCCCTCGGCGCCATGAATACATAACGGCCTGAATCTTTGGGATTCAGGCCGTTTTCATTTCCCGAGGTTCGCCCGTGGGTTCGTCTTTTGGCACAAAACCGACATACTTTTACAACGAAAATAAATATCGCAGGTTATTACTCGTCATATCAGTCAAGAAAACCCCACAGCCTCTTTCTTGGACGGCTGCAAAGTCAGGGCCGGCTGGAAACGTTTGATCAACCCTGTCAGTTCCCGATCATACGTCCCACGAGCGGATGATCCGCAGCACCTCCTCCGGACTTTTCGCGGCGAGTACTATACGCCGCCACTGGTCATCCCGCGCCATCCGGCTGATCCTGCCGAGGGTGGCTACATGAATGTTCGGGTTATCGGCTGGAGAAAGAAGCAGAAGCATGAGCCTGAAATTCCGTCCTGTCTCGCGCTCGTGGATGTCCAGTTTCCCCACGCCGAGGGCCACAAGGGGCCGGGAAATTCCAGCGATCCGGGCATGCGGGATAGCTACGTCCTCGCCCAGGAACGTCCCTCCCTGGCGCTCCCGTTCCAGAAGAGCGTACCAGGCGTTGTCCTTGACTGCTGGTTCACTTTCGCAGGATACTTCCAGAAGCTCTTTCATGGCGTCCTCTTTCTCCATCGACTCCTCCCAGATCACGACCGGGACGTTTTCCAGAGGAGATTTCGGCGCCTCACCAGTCCCGGCGGCAGCCGGAGCTTTCTCCTGCACTTGCACACCAGAGTCTTCGCCAGCCTCCCGGAAGGCTTTCCTTTCCTCGGCCCGCGTATCGAGTAGTACGATGGTCATACCGGAGCTTTCACTGTACAGGCGCTCCACGATACTGACCTCGCCCAGCATCCGTCTCCAAAGGGGCAGTTTCCTGCCGGGGGTGCCGATCACGATATGCCCGACCCGGTACTCCCTGGCAAACAGAAGGATCGTCTTGGCGATGTCCTCGCCACGGTAGGTGAATACCGCCGCTCCCAGTTGCTGGGCCAGGGTCATGGTGTCGGCCAGCTGGCGCTGCGTGCGGGCGTCCACCACGGTGGGGCGCTCTGCGGAAGTCTGCACGTACACTGCGTACCAGTTGCGGTTAAGACGGCCGGCCAGGCGGGAGGCGTAGCGCAAAAGGGCCTCAGTGTTGGGGCCGCCCGAGCTGATACAGACCATCACCTGGTCCGGGCTGGAGGGTGTCTCATCGGTCAGTGGGCCGCGTTGACGCGAGTCGATCTGGGCCGCCAGCTCGCGCAGTGTCAGCTCGCGCAGCTGCTCCAGGTTGGTCGTCCTGAAAAAATGGCTCAGCGCGGTCTCGATCCGCTCCTGGGTGTAGACCTTGCCTTCCTCGATCCTGCGTCGAAGGTCCTCGGTGGTCAGGTCCACGTTGACCAGCTGGTCCGCCTCGGCCACCACGCGGTCGGGAATGCGTTCGCGCACCCTGACCCCGGTGGCGCGCTCGACTGTCTCGTAAAGGCTCTCCAGGTGCTGGATGTTCAGGGTGGAAATGACATGGATGCCCGCGGAAAGGATCTCATCCACATCCTGGTAGCGTTTGGCGTTCTTGCTGCCCGGCACGTTGTTGTGCGCCAGCTCATCGACCAGGACCACAGCCGGACGACGGGCCAGGATTGCAGCCAGGTCCATTTCCTCGATCTCGATCCCGCGGTAGGTGATCCGTCGCCGCGGGATAAGCTCCAGCCCCTCGGTCAGGGCGAGAGTCTCGGCCCGGCCGTGGCATTCGACCAGGCCCACCGCCACCTCGACTCCCTCCTGGCGCAGACGGCGGGCCTCGAGCAGCATCTGGTAGGTCTTACCCACCCCGGCGGCGTAGCCCAGGTAGATTTTCAGCCTCCCCCGCTGTGAGCGCCGGATCAGGCGCAGGAAACTGTCAGCGCGGCTGTCGTTCATTTTTCGATCCTGTCCAGTTCGAGGTTCACCAACAGGACATTCACCAGGGGCCCGGCATTGAGTCGACCGGCATCCCTTTTTACCTCTTTATGCAGAACCTTAAGCACTGCCTCCAGCGGAAGGCTCCGCGCCGCCGCGACACGCGGTGCCTGGTACAGGGCCGCCTCCAGGGTGATATGCGGGTCCAGGCCGCTTCCCGAGGCGGTCGCCAGGTCGGCTGGGACCAGGGCCCGTTTGTCGCCGCCCAGCCGCGCCAGGTCGGCCTCCGCGCGAACACGCAGCTCGGGGTTCACTGGCGAAAGGTTGCTCCCTCCAGCCGCGGCCGCGTCGTAACCGACCGCAGAGGGCCGGGGCCAGAAATGGCGCGAGCTGTCAAACCCCTGGGCGATCAGCGCGCTGCCCACCACCTGACCCTGTTCATCCCGCAAAAGCGAGCCCTCGGCGCTCCAGGGGACGGCCAACTGGGCGAAGAGATATATGCCCAACGGATAGAGAATGCAACAGACCACGATTGTCACCAGCACCAGGCGCAGCGAGGCCAGAAGTTGATTTAGCGCTCCGTTCAAATGCGTCGTCGTTTCCATATACCGTCCACTCCTAATATAGTCCGGTCAGGCCCAGGGCCAGATCGATCAGCTTGATCCCAGCGAACGGGGCCAGCATTCCCCCTAAGCCGTAGATCAGCAGGTTCTTCCGCAGAAGAGTCTCCGCGCCCATGGGACGGTATTTGACGCCCCGGATGGCGACAGGGATGAGCACCAGGATGATCAAGGCGTTGAAAATGAGGGCCGACAGGATCGCGCTCTCCGGCGTGGCCAGGCCCATTATGTTGAGCGCCCGCAGCTGTGGCAGGGCCAGCATGAACATGGCCGGGATGATCGCGAAATACTTGGCCACATCGTTGGCGATGGAGAACGTGGTCAGTGCGCCGCGGGTCATCAGCAACTGCTTACCGATCTCGATCACTTCGATCAGCTTGGTCGGATCGCTGTCCAGGTCCACCATGTTGCCCGCCTCCTTGGCCGCCTGGGTGCCGGAGTTCATGGCCACCCCGATATCGGCCTGGGCCAGCGCCGGGGCGTCGTTGGTGCCGTCGCCCATCATCGCCACCAGCCGTCCCGCGCGCTGCTCCCGCCGGATGTACTCCAGCTTGTCCTCGGGCCTGGACTGGGCCAGGTAGTCATCCACCCCGGCCTGGACGGCGATCGCGGCCGCGGTGAGCGGGTTGTCGCCGGTGACCATGACCACGCGCAGGCCCATGGCCCGCAGGCGCTCGAACCGGTCGTGGATGCCGGGCTTGAGCACATCCGACAGCGCCACCACTCCCAACGCGTCCTTGCCCTCGGCCACCACTATCGGCGTGCCGCCCGCCCGGGCCACATTGTCGACAAGTTCCTGCAGCTCGCCCGGTACGACGCCCTCCCGTTCCAGAAGATAGTCCCGGATCGCATCCGAGGCCCCCTTGCGGTAAAAGAAGCCGTCCGGGCTGTCCAGCCCGCTCAGGCGGGACTGGGCGGTGAACGGGATCACCCGCGCGTCCGGCGGCTCCAGCGGGGCTTTCTCTTTCAGCGTTCTTTCACCCAGCGTGACAATCGAGCGCCCCTCGGGGGTCTGGTCGCCGAACGAGGCGCACATCGCGGCCTCGGCCAGGCGTTCCAGGCTCACGCCGGGCAGGGGGCGCCAGGCGGTGGCCTGACGGTTGCCCACGGTGATCGTGCCGGTTTTGTCCAGCAGCAGGGTGTCGATGTCGCCGGCCAGCTCCACGGCCTTGCCACTCTTGGCCAGGACATTCGCCGAGAGCGCCCGGTCCATCCCGGCCAGGCCGATCGCCGCCAGAAGAGCCCCGATTGTGGTCGGGATCAGGCAGACCAGCAGGGCGATCAGCGTGGGCAGCGGCAGGCTCACGCCGAAATAGCGCCCGATGGGCCAGAGCGCGCCGGTCACCAGCAGGAAAGCCAGGGTCAGCCCGGCCAGGGTCACGGTCAGGGCCAGCTCGTTGGGGGTTTTCTGACGGACCGCGCCCTCGACCAGGGCGATCATGCGGTCCAGGAACGAGTCTCCCGCGCCGGCAGTGATCCGCACCACGATCCGGTCCGAGAGCACTCGCGTGCCGCCGGTCACCCCGGAGCGGTCGCCGCCGGCCTCCCGCACCACCGGGGCGGACTCGCCGGTGATCGCCGACTCATCCACCGAGGCCGCGCCCTCGATTACCTCGCCATCGCCGGGGATAATCTCACCGGCTGTCACCAGGACCAGGTCGCCCTCGTGCAACTCATCCGAATTGACCGTTTCCTCGCCCCCTCCGGTCAATCTCCGGGCCTGTGTCTGACGGCGGGTGTGACGGAGGGTTTCGGCCTGGGCCCGTCCGCGCGCCTCGGCCAGCGCCTCGGCGAAATTGGCGAAAAGCACGGTCAGCCAGAGGATCACTGTCACGGCCAGGGTATAGGCCAGCGCCGGGCTGTGCCTGAATGTATCCTGGCACAGAACCAGGGTGGTCAGGGCCGCGCCTACCTCGGTGACAAACATGACCGGATTGCGCGCCATGCGCCGGGGATCGAGCATCACAAAGGCCTGCCGCAGAGCGGCGCGTACCAGTTCCCGCTCGAAAAGGGAGGCCCGGCGGGCTTTGCGGCGCTGCAGCTTGGCGGCTTGATTTCCATTGCTGTATTCAGTCATCGGTGAATACCTCTTCAATTTTATCTACATCGAAAACGCCAGTTCAGAAACGTTGCACCGACAGATGCTCGGCGATTGGCCCCAACACGGCCACCGGCAGGAATAGCAGTGCGCCGATCAGCACCACGCTGCCCAGGATCACCAGGCCGAACATCGCGGTATCGGTGCGGAGCGAGCCGGTGGTCTCGGGAGAAGGTTTCTTGGCCGCCAGCGAGCCGGCGATGGCCAGGGGCAGCAGGATCGGCAGATAGCGACCCAGCAGCATCACCACTCCCGTGGCCACGTTCCAGGGGACAGTGTTGTCGCCCAGGCCCTCGAACCCGGAGCCGTTGTTGGCTGCGGCCGAGCTGAACTCGTACAGTATCTCGCTGAAACCGTGCGCCCCCGGGTTGTGCACCGTGGAGGCACCCCAGGCCGTGGCGGCGAAAAGCGCGGTCCCGCCCAGGATCAGGAACGGGTGCACCAGCAGGGCCAACAGGGCCAGTTTCATCTCGCCGGTCTCCACCTTACGCGCCAGGTACTCGGGGCTGCGGCCGACCATCATGCCGCAGATGAAGACGCCGATGATGATGAAAAGAAACATGTTTATCAGGCCCACCCCCACCCCGCCGAACGTGACGTTGAGCCACATCCCGGCCAGCGGGACCAGGCCGGTGAGCGGGTTGAGGCTGTCGTGCATGCAGTTGACCGAGCCATTACTGGTGCAGGTGGTCAGCGCGGCCCAGAACGGACCCGCCGCGGCGCCGAAACGCAGTTCCTTGCCCTCGAGGTTGCCCGAGGTTGCCACCGGCAGCCCGGCCAGGGCGGCGGTGGGAGAGCTTTCCAAGTACACGGCCAGACTGGCCTTGGCCACCAGCAGCAGGGCCATGACCGCGAAAATCACCGCGGCGTGGCGCAGCCGTCCGGTTATCCGGCCGAACATCCAGACCGAGGCCATCGGGATGAGAATGATGCTGAAACACTCCAGCGCATTGGTGAAAAAGCCCGGGTTCTCGAACGGGTGGGTCGAGTTGGGGCCGAAAAACCCGCCGCCGTTGGTCCCGAGCTGCTTGACCGCCACGAAAGCCGCCACCGGCCCGCGGGCGATGGTTTGCACCGCACCCTCCAGGGTCCGGGCCACAACCGCACCGTGGAATGTCATCGGCGAGCCGCCCAGTGCGAGAAGCAGCGCCACGATCACCGCCGACGGCAGCAGGATGAGCATGGTGGCGTTCAGCAGGTCACGCTGGAAATTCCCGATCCGGGTGTTTCCGGCCAGGCCCCGCGCCAGGGCGGTCAGGGCGGCGATCCCGGTGGCGGCCGAGACGAACTGGAGCCACATCAGCCCGAAAACCTGGGAGAAATAGCTCATCGACACTTCGCCCGAGTAGTGCTGAAGGTTCGTGTTTGTGACGAACGAGGCCACGGTGTTGAAGATCAGGCTCGGCTCCAGCGCGCCCCGGCTGTCCGGGTTGAGCGGCAGATACTGCTGCAGGGCCAGGAGCATCCAGACCAGCGCGAACATCACCGCGTTGAACGCCAGCAGGGCCAGGCTGTACTGCCTCCAATCCTGTTCCCGCTCCAGGCCGCGTCCGCCCAGGCGGCGGAACAGTGCGTCCAGAGATTGCCGCAAGCCACCGCTCCGCTCTCCCGGCTGCATGGCCCAGGTCATGTAACGTCCCAGGGGCCAGGCCAGCAGGGCCGCTCCCGCCAGGAGAACCACCAGGTATAGAATGGACATTTTTTTCTCTCTCTCTCAGAAACGCTCGGGCCTTAGGATGGCATAGACCAGATACCCGAGACAGAAGGCGAAAACCGTGGTGACGATGTACAGCACAGTGTCCTCCAGCGCCGCGGATGGCGGTTTAAAGATCGATATCGAGCTGGAAAGTCATGGTCGGGGCGTGCAGCCGGCTGCTGTTGTAGACGCTGTAGCCCACGGTGAAACCCGCGCTCGCGGTCAGTGAATAGGAGGCTCCCAGGTGGAAGGCCCCGTAGGAGCTTCGGCTGCCCATGTATTCCAGGGCGGCCTTGAACTTCGCGCCGATCGGACGGTCCCAGGAGGCGAGAAGGCCGTGGCTCTCCTTCTTCCCGTTCGCGTCCACCAGGACCCGGTTGCCACCGGAGAAATAGCCGACACTCAACCGTCCGAGCCGGCGGTGGGTTTTCGCGGCCAGGCAGTAGACGATATTGGCCGCGCTGACATCCGGCCGTCCCCCGGCGTCGTACAACCCCAGCGCCAGGGCCGGCTGCCACGGAAACAGCCTGGCCTCTTTCAGGCCGGCCTTGACGTTGTAGAACCAGGGCCTGTCCGTGGACCCGCCGACATCCCGGTAGTCCAGCCCGATCTCAGCACCCACCGGACTGCTGTCCGGGACCACGCCGACTGTCAGGCCGTAGTCGATAGTCGAGGCGGTCCGCGGCGAGGCGGAGCGGTTGAGGCAGTTGTAGGCGTCCACCCCCAGATGTGCTACGCCGAAGGCCTGGATATCGGCCGAGGGGATCCAGATAAAGCCGGATGGCACGGCGTAAGCTCTTTCCCAGTGTAATAAAGCCAACGTGCACAATATAAAGAAGGCAGACAGTCGCATCGTCCTCGCCTCAATGCAATTGAGTTATAGTCTTCCAAGCCCGCGCGCCATCAACTCAGCGGCAGGGTGAAACTGAAAGTCGAGCCCTCGCCGGGAGTGCTCTCTACCGCCACCTCGCCACCGTGGGCCTGGACAATCTCTTTCACTATCGCCAGCCCCAGTCCGACACCCGTTTTTTCATCCTGACCCGGCTCGCGGTAAAATTGTTCGAACAAATGGCCCAGGTGCTCCGGGGGAATCCCTTTGCCCGTGTCCCGGACCGAAAAACACACCTGACCCGCCTCCGCCGTAGCCCCGACAGTGACTGTCCCCCCGCCGCCGGTGAAACGAAGAGCGTTGGACAGCAGGTTGGCGAACACATGTTTCAGCCGTCCCGAATCCACCTGAACCGCGGGCAGGTCATCCGGGACCGCGTTAACCAGCTCGACGCCCTTGTCCCTGGCCTCGGACGTGAACTGTTCGAGCGCCGCCCGCGCCAGCTCGCGTGGCGCGACCGGGGCCAGATTCAGGCTCGTCCGGCAGGACTCGATACGGCCTATGTCCAGCAGCGAGTCCACTATCCCGGTCAGCCGATCGCTGTCCTCCCGCGCCGCCATCAACAGCTCGATCTGCTTCTCGTTCAGGGCCCCCACTCTCTCCTCCAGCAGGAGGTGGATCGACATGCGCAGGGCGGTCAGCGGAGTTCGGAGCTGATGCGAAACCGTGGAGACCAGGCTGCTTTTCAGCTCCTGCTGCTCGTGGATCATGGTCACATCCTTGATTATCACCGCAGTCCCAGTGGTCTCGTTCCGCTCCCGGTCGACTGGAATCTCTATCACCGAGGGCAAGAAAAAGTACTCTTTCCCGTCGATGAACTGCTGTATGTACTCCCCACGCACCTCGTGGTCGGCGAGATGGTCCTCAGTTTTGGCGCGTTCCAGTAGTTCTGTCAGCCATTTATAATCCAGGTCGCGGATCAGAACGCCCGGGTTCAGACCAAAATGACGGCGTGCGGTCTCGGTGGCCACCTCGACCCGGCCCTCCAGGTCGAGCACCGCCACCGCGGCGGGCAGAGCCTTGAAAACGTCCTCCGTGGCGCGGCGGGTCCGGGCCAGGTTGATCCGGTCGGCGCGGCGGGTCTCGCGCAGGGCCGCAGCCATGGCATTGACCGTCGCGGAGAGCTGACCGATCTCATCTCTTGACCCGGGTCTCAGCACCAGATCGAGGTTACCCCGCCTGATCTGGTCCATGGATTCGATCAGGCTGTTGATAGGTCTCAGGATCCAGTGATGGGTCAGGAAGCTGAACAGGATCGCGACCAGCGCACAGGCAGCGATGGCCATCAGCATGCTTCTGTGAGCCCGCCCTGCCTCCCGGCGCGCGAAATCGTTCGCCTCGCTCATATTCGCCTGGTTCATGTCCAGGACAGCCTGGGACAGGCCCTTGATCCGCTGGAACAGGGGCAGAAGCCGGTCGAAATAGATCGAGCGCCTCGATTCTGGTGAAAAAGTGGTATCGGCCGCCAGGGCGATGACGTTCCTGTAGTCCTCGAACAGCTGGCCGAGACTGTCGGCCTTCTGTTGCTCCCCCGACAGTGTAATGTTTCCACGTTCCACCTCGAGGGCGGCCCGGAACCGGGCCTCGTTTTCCTGGATTAGACGACTGCCCGCGGCCGCGCTGCCGATGAAAGTGAACAGCATGCCGCTGTCCATCCGTTCCAGGGCCTCTTTCATGTCCTGGCAGGCCACAACGCTGCGGTAATTCTCCCGTAGAATGACATCGATGGCCTGGCCGAGGTTATCGATATTGGAGATGGTCAGCGTTCCGATAACCACGACTATGGCCAGAAGGCCACCAAAGCCCAATATGAGTTTTTGACGGATGCCGATCATGGTTGCCTCCTTGCCCATTCGACGATGCACGCAGCATGCCGGATTTATATTGTCTTGGAATCATTACAGATAGGATTCGGCTGGGCTTGGACGGCCTTGTAATCGGCAAGAAGGGGCGAAGAAGCGCCTTGAAACATGCAAGGTCACGGCGGGAAAAAATCAGATTCCGTACTGTTTGCGCTTGCGCCAGAGAGTGGCCTGGTCTATGCCCAGCAGGTCGGCGGCTTCCTGAAGAGTCTGCGTGGTCGCCAGGATACGGCGGATGTGGTTTTCCTCGATTACATCCAGTGAGACCGGGGCGCCGAGCTCGACCGGAGAAACCCGCGGAGCGATCGACTCCGGCATCTGCTCAATCCCTACGATGCCGGATTGACACAGGATCACCGCCCGCTCGATCACGTTGCGCAGCTCGCGGATGTTGCCCGGCCAACTGTAACCGCGCAGCGCCAGCAGGGCTTTGGGGCTGAAACCGTCGACTGCCTTGTGGTTTTGCGCACTGAAGAAAGCCAGCATTCCCCGCGCCAACGACTCGATGTCATCCGGGCGCTCGGTCAGCGGCGGAAGGTCGATCTGGAAAACATTAAGACGATAAAAAAGGTCCTCCCGGAAACGGCCCTGACGCACAGCACTGTCCAGGTCGGTGTTGGTGGCGGTGAGAATGCGGACATCGGCCTTGCGGGTCCGCTGATCCCCCACCCGCTCGTACTCGCGGTCCTGAAGGAAACGCAGTAGCTTGGGCTGGACTGCCTGGGGCAGGTCGCCGATCTCGTCGAGAAACAGGCTGCCGCCCTCGCAGGCCGCCACTCGCCCCGGATTGTCACGCACTGCGCCGGTGAAAGACCCTTTCACATGGCCGAACAACTCACTCTCCAACAGCTCCGGGCTGAGGGAAGGACAGGATATTACGCCGAACGGCTTGTCTGCACGGCGGCTCCATTCATGGATGGCCCGCGCCAGCACTGTCTTTCCGGTCCCGCTGGGTCCGCGCAGCAGCACGGCCGCCTCGGAGGGGGCGACCTGACGGGCCAGCTCCAGGGCGCGCTGCATGCCGGGGTGACTGGAGCTGAACGAAAACTCCGGACGCACGCGATCCAGGTCCTCTTTCAGCGTTCTTATCCTCTGTTCCATGCTCCGGAGCGCTGACACCCGCTCGGTGACAAGGTCCACCTGCTCTGGAGTGAACGGCTTTGGGATATAATCCGTGGCCCCCCGGCGCATGGCCTCCACTGCGCTGCCCACTGTCGCATAGGCGGTTATCATCACTATCCGCAGCCACGGGCAGGCCCCGGTCAGAGCCGGAATCAGGTCCAGACCGTTCTCCGTGCCCAGACGCAGATCGACAAAGGCGAGATCGAACAACTGACGGTCGGCCTCTGCCCGGGCGTCCGCTCCGTTGCTCACCCCGGTCACCCGGTGGCCGCGGGACTCCAGACAGACCGCCAGGGTCTTGCGGATGTTCAGTTCATCATCCACGATCAGGACGTTAAGAGAGGGCGGTGAGGAGTGCGGTTGGTTGTTCATTCAGCATTCTTTCTGCATGGCCACTTCAGCGGATTGCATTTTGCGAAACCACATTTGAATAATATAAGTGATTGCGGTGTTACTACAAGGATGGGGAGAGAGGCTGATTACACACTCCCTTCAGTCAGCCCCTCTCACTCGGTTGCGGACCTCGGCCTGTGGTCTCCGGCCTTCGACTGATAATCACACTTGTTCCATATTGAGGGATCGACAGACATCTCGTTCAATTCCAATTCCAGCCCCATTCATTTCGGCCTGTCGTGGCAAAGCGTGCCTTTTCGTGCCCTCAGGGCGTCGTTTCGTGTCTTATATGACTAAAACGAGGTTGTGCAAAACATATCTTTTAATTTACAAGCAATTAGTTATTGGCTTTCAGCTCCATCCCTCGGCGCCATATAAATCAAGGGGTTGCGAGATAGCTCACAGCCCCTTTTTTTGTTTCGAATCCAGCCCCGCGTCTTAGTTTTTTCACGGTTTGGACTGATCGTATAGTGGTCTGTCCTGGCCTGCAAAATGGTCAGGCATCGCATCAATGGAAATAGGACTTTTTGAGGTGTTCCTCGAAACTGGATGAGCGTTTTACCAGCTCGATGAACTTGTCCTTGGACAGTGTGTAAACCTCAAGTTTCTCGACGGCAACCACAGAGGCAGCCCGCGGGACGTCCTTGAGCAGCGCCAGCTCACCGAAAAAATCACCCGTCCCCAGAGAGGCAAGCACCTTCCTTGCTCCGCCGCTTTCGGTAATTATCTCCACTCGCCCTTGACGGATTAGATAGAACTTATCTCCCACATCACCTTCACGGATCACCAGAGCACCGGCTGGATAGATCTCGAGCTGCATGGAGTTGGCCGCATCGGCCAGGAAGGACTGATGCATGTCCTCGAAGATATGGCAATCCTTCAGGAAGCTCATGATCGCCAGGGCATCCGCCACGACAACGTTCGATTCGATATTGCCATCGACCATGTTGATCACCCGGTCGGCGGCATCCAGAATGCGGTTGTCGTGCGTGACAATGATGATCGTACAATTGTATTCCCGCACCCGTTTCTTGAACAGCTCGATCACCTGGGCGCTGGTGACCTTGTCCAGCGCGGCGGTGGGCTCATCGGCGAGGATTATCAGCGGATCGTTGACCATCGCCCTGCCGATCGCCACCCGCTGGCGCTGCCCGCCAGACAGGTTCTCCGGCTTGTAGCTCATCCGGTCGGCCAGTCCCAGCTCCCCGAGAATTTTTCCCGGACGCCTGGCGTACTCCTCCTCCGGGTAGTCTTTGAGCTGCATGGCGACCGCCAGGGTCTGCACAGCCGTGAGCGAATCGAACAGGTTGTGCTGCTGGAAAATAAAACCGATGTTGCGCCTGATTTCCTGGAGTCCCGCCGCGCTCATCCCCTTGAGTTCCCGACCCAGGATTTTAAGCTCACCCTCCTGGACTGAACGCAGGCCTCCGATCAGAGTCAGGAGGGTAGTCTTGCCCGACCCCGAGGGGCCGGTCATGATTACGATCTCGCCCGAATAAATTTTCAGGTGGTTGTTGAACAGGACCTGCTTGCTGCTCTCGCCGGTGCCGTAGGCGAAATTGAGCCCCGCAATTTCTATCACGGGCAGGTTGCTGTCATCATGGTAGAGGAACTGGCTTTTTTCTCTTTTTTGCATGGCGCTTACGCCTCTGTCAGCCGGAGGGTGTTGGGACAGGATCAGAACAGATCGGCCGGATCAGCCTTGATTATTTTCTTCACGGCGATAAATCCGGAGACGACACACATGCTGAAAGTCATGATCAGGACGATCACCACCCGGGGAACGGTAAAGATCATCGCTATGCCGGTGAACTTGAAGAGGAAATAATACAGCACCTGGGTCAGCAGCAGGCCTGGTAAAAATCCGATCAGAGACAGAAGGATAGTCTGCTGGAGCACAAGGTTCCTCAGGTATTTGTCTGTGAAACCCATCGCTTTCAGGGTGGCGAACTGGGGGATATGGTCCGTGATCTCGTTGTAGAGAATCTGGTAACAGATGATCGTGCCGATGATGAAGCCGATTATCATGCCCACGCCGAAGATCGAGCCGAGGGGCGCTGTCTTCGTGGTGTAGATGATCTCCCGCCTGCGCAGCTCGTAGGGCGTAAGAAGGGTGACATCCTCGTTGACCGCGCGGCGGATTTTTTCCTTGAGCGCCTGGATATCGGTCCCCGGCCGGGTGCGCAGAAGGCCGAACGACACCTGTTCTGCATAACGCGGATCCTTGTCCCGCAGCCAGGTGCCCTCGGACATCAGGATATTGCCGTCAAAACTGAACGTGGGTCCGAGCTTCATAAACCCGCCAACCGTATAGCTCAGGCCGTTGATCTCGATTTCCTGGCCGGACAGCACTTTTCCGAGGTTCTTGCGCGAATCGCTGTCAAACAGAATGACTCCAAGCTTTTTCAGCGCTTCCCGCTGGTTTTCCCCGATGGGCACGGTAAGAGGGTTCGACTCCGGTGGGAAAGCGAGGCCGAAAACCTCGGACAGGTCGCCGGTACGGGAATTTTTCATCTGCACCAGGAACTTGTACACCGGCACCGCCTCCGTGACCCCCTCCACCCCGAGCGCCTGATAGAGCGAGGAGCGGCGCAGCATATCGTACTTGTGCATGTGACGCTGCATGGAGTTCATGATGACCAGGTCGGCGTTGAGCACGTCGTACAGCTTCACCTGGCTGTCGTTCAGGCCGTTGTAGAAACCCTGCTCCATGAAAATGACCAGCACCGCGAAAGAGACGGCCAGTATCGACAGTGACAGGCGTTTCTTCTCGTGGAGCAGAATCCGAACGGCGATATTGATTTTTGCACTGGAGGACATGGTTAAAACAACTCCGCCGGATCGGCTTTCTTCACTTTCTGCAAGGCGATGACACTGGAAATTCCGCTCATGGTCAGGGTCAGAAGCAGGACAAACAGCGCCAGCCCCGGAGTAAGGCGCATGGGCAGGTTCGACAGTTTGTACACTATCTTGAATACGATGGCGGCAAAGCCCAGGGCTGGGACATAGCTCAGCGAGGCCATCAGCAGGGCCTGCCCCACGCCGATCGAGTAGATGTACCAGTTCGAGAATCCCAACGCCTTGAGAGTGGCGTACTCCTTGAGCCGGGTCGAGATGTCGGTCGAGAGGATCTGGAACAGGATCACCACCCCGATCAGGTAGGAAACAAGCACGCCGAGCTTGAAAACTATGCCCACCGGCTTGACGTTGATGAAATATTTCTGCTCGCGCCGGATCAACTCATCGCGGTCGTAGACCACCACGTCGCTGGGAAGGCGTTTCTTGAGTTCCTGCTTGACTGTCTGGATATTTTTCGGATTGTCGACCGAGATCAGGCCGTAGGTGATGCTGCGGGGGTCGCGCCAGGTCAGGCGGGTGTAGTTGCTGTTGCTGGTCACGGCCCAGCCCTCGGCGAAAAAGACCATCCCGAGCTTGAACTGGCCCCCGATCGTGACCTCGGTCCCGTCTATCTCGGCTTTCCGTCCCACGGAGATATCTCCGTAGTCCTTGTGGGACAGCCTGTCGATCAGCACCGTGTTGGTTTTCTCGATGGCGGGCAGACCGTTTACGATCTCGGGGTCGAGGATGAACTCCGGCTTGGGGTCGATGCCCAGTAGCCGCATATAGGTCCGGATGCCGGTATGGGTGTCTTTCCAGGTGCCGGGCGCCACGTTCAGCACGAAGACATCCTTGACCCCGGGCACGGTGGTGGCCTGCATGAGTCGCGTTTTCTGAAATTCCACGGGTGCGCCCAGGTGCAGAAACTTGCTGGCCACTATCACCAGGTCAAACGAGAAATAGTGGTAAAGTCCCGAGGAAGCGAGCTTGCTGCCGTTAAGGAAACCGAGCTGCATGAAAATGAGCAGGATGGAGAACGATATCCCGGCGACTGCCGCAGTGGTGCGTTTCACGTTCTGGAAGGTGTTGTTCCAGGCCAGCAGCATCGATCTCATGCGACTCTCCGATAAAACCGGAAGAATGAAACTGTCGCTATCAGCGGTGAATCTCCACCGCCCGGCCCTGACGGTCGATACGGTACCCGACTCCTGCCCAGTGGATGTATTTTTTTCCCAGGGTCATCAGACAGGCTGCCAGGAAACAGAACCGGAACAGATGGATACGCGCGACGAGCCGCCAGCGCCCCTCGACTGTCCCGGGAAGGCCTGAGCATCCGGCGATCACCAGCTCCCCCCCAAGGACCAGCACTGTCACCAGACCGCCGCAGGACCAGAAAGACAGAGCACTGAAAAAATACCGGAAAACCGCCAGCAAAGCAACGAGGTAGCCGCCGGCGAGCATAAGGCACAGGGGTGTCAGTCCCAACAGCCAGAGATTATAAAAGTTCGCTTTCAGGTTCATCACCTGCCGGGAAAACCACCTCACCGCCTCACTCGTGGAGGCGAAAGTTTCTCCGCTGACCATAAGGAATCCCGGGATCAGCCTGCTTTTCCGCCTTGCGGCGGCCAGCATCCGGCCCAGACTCATGTCATCGCTGACCGATTCCGCCCAGCGGTCGGCCACTCCCAGGGCCTCGAAGTCGACTTTTCTCATGGCGAACGAGCCCCCCCAGAGGAAGCTTCCGGCGAGGCTGGAAACGGTCAGAAAATGTGAATAGAGCAGCCGGTTGAAAAATACTTGCAGTTGCACGGCGAAACTGCTGTCGCTGCTCTGTATCCGCCAGAAACCCGTGGTCACCGTAATGCGCGGGTCGGTGAGCGGGGCGGCCAGGCTGGCCAACCAGTCCTGCGGCAGGGGGATGTCGTTGTCGGCAAAGGCCAGCAGATCTACCTCTCCCGCGGCGGCTACCCCGGCCAGCAGGTTGTGGATTTTCTGGCTGCACGTGCTCGACTGTCCAGCCACCACCAGGTGCGCGTTCCTGTTCGAGGCGCAGAGCGCCTTCAAGACCGGTGCACCGGGGTCGGACTCCGCCTCCACCACGAAATACGCCTCGTACGCGGGCCAGTCCTGCCGGAGTACGGTGGCGAAATTGCACTCGACCGATTGTGTGAGGCCCCGGCTCGGTACGATCACGGCGCAGCGCGCACCGGCTGAGGCGCTGGCGGCTGTAAGGCGCTCCGATTTCCGTCTGCCCCGGCGCTCGAGCGCCGCGGCCAGAAGGATTATACCGACCTCCGCAAAGACAACGATAAGCGCAAGGGCGGAGGCCACCACCGCCCAGAGCGGGGTTTCAGCCAGGACCCGCAGGAGCGTTGCCGTAATCACTGGGTTTTTATCCCGGCGCCCAGATCGATCGTGACATTCACCTCCATGTTCAGGAGACGGGAGGCTGGTTCGGCCTGGTCGAGCCGGATCCGCACATTGGCGGTCTTGACATTGTCGGCCACGAACCGTCCGATGTATTCCACCCGTCCGGTCAGGGGCGTGGAGATGGCGCTGTGCGTGACAGTGGCGGCCAGGCCCTCTTTCAGCTTGAGCACGTCGCTTTCCGATATCTCGGCGACAACGTACATAGTCCGCAGATCGGCCAGGATCAGACTGGGCGCAGTGCCGGCCACCTCCCCCGGGTTCTGGAAATAGTCGATCACGGTGCCGTCCACCGGAGCGAGCACGGTGCACAGGTCGAGCGCGCCACGGGCGGCTTTCAGCCGTTCGGTGGCTCTGTTTATGTTGATTGTGTTGGTCAGGGTCATGTGCTCCAGCTCGGCCTGCGCGATCTCGAGGCTTTTGCGCGCGGATTTCACCTGGTACTCCCGTTCCTCTTTCTGCGAGAGGGCGGAAAAGTCCTGGCCCATAGACTCGAAACGGGCGAGCCTTTTCTCGGCTATATCCAGCTCGGTGGTGGCCGCCTGGATTTTCAGCTTCTGCAGCTCCACCGCCTTGGCCCCGTTCTCGGTGGCGTCCCGCAGGTCCAGCTTGGCCAGTTCGACCTCGGCCAGGCTGGAAGTGGGGACCACCAGGGTGAACAGGGGTGCGCCTTTTTTCACCACGTCGCCCCGTTGCGCCTTTATCTCTGAGAGCACTCCCTGCCTGAGCGCCGCGACTTTGACTATTCCTGCCGCCGGCACTATATGCCCCGTGGCTCCCACCTTGTCCGCGGCGGAAAGGCCCGCGGCGCATAAGGACAGAGCCAGGACTGATACTGCGAAGGTGCGGTCCAGTTTATCCATTGTTGTCTCTCGGGTTCGGGTGTTCATTGAATCGGGGGCAGTTGGGTCATGGCTCCGGAGATATAGACCCAGCCGTCGCCCCGGCCGACAAGCACTGTGCCGGTGGACAGACGGAGCCGGGCGAGGGACACGGCGTACTTCCGCTGAGCGTCGATCTGCGCCATCTTCGCGTTTCTGAACCGGTCGAGGCCGATATACAGGCTGGTCAGGTCCGGCGACCCGTTTTTGGCTTTTTCCACCTCGAAATCGACCACGTTGAGGAAATAGTTGGAGGATTCCTCAGCCAGATGGTATTCCCGCACGGCCCGTCGCATCGATTCCAGAGCGAGATCGACCTCGGAGACAATGGCATTGGCCAGGTTGTCTTTCCGGATTTCGGATTCCCGAAGAAGGGATAGACGGTAGTTCACCTGGCCCCGCGCGTCATGGTTGACCACCGGCAACTCCAACTGAAGGCCCAGATAGGAGTTAACGCCGTCGACATTGTTGGAGTACGACTTGATAAACCGTCCCTTGCCGCCATCCTCCTCGAGACCGGCGTATCCGAGTTTCAGGTTCAGGTTCAGGTTGGGCTTTTTGCTGTTCTCGGCCTGATGCAGATAGATCCGGTCGGTCTCGATGTTTTTCAGCAGCGCCAGGTAGTCGCCCCGGTTTTGCATCGACTGCTCCAGCAGCCGGGCCCGGGCGCCCTCGGGCAGGCTGTCCGGATCGGCCATCTCCGGGAACTCCTCCGAGGGCAGGGGCGCCCGATCCATTTCCTGCGGCGCGTACCCCAGCCGCACCGCGATATCCTGACGGCTGGAATAGAGGCTGTACTCGGCGTCGCTGATCCCCCGCAGGGTCGTGTTGAGATTGCCTTTGGTCTGTTCCAGGAACACGGGCGCCAGCTCGCCGGTGGAAACCAGCTTGCCCACGATATCGAGCATTTTCAGCTCGTTTTCCCGCACCTTTTTCTGTATCTCGAGGTATCCCACCGCGGCCAGATAGTCCCAGTATGCGGAAGTCAGGTCGTATATCTGCGCGGAAACAGAATAGCCTGTCAGCAGTCCCTGGGCATCCAGAGTGGATTTCGCGGCCAGCTCATCGGCGTCGGTGTTGCTGTTTCCGAGGCCGCGCAGCAGGGGCACTATCACCAGGGCGGTGACATCCGCCCCGTTTAGCGGCCGGATGTTGGTGATATTGTCGGTCAGGTCGAACGAGGCGGCCGTTACCGAGAGCGACACGCCGTTGCGGAGCTGTTTCTGCAGGCCCAGGGCGAAATTCTCGTTCCGCTCGAAATTGTTCAGCATCCCCGAGACCGGCACATGCTTGCGCTCCAGCGACACGCCGTTGGTCAGTAGCAGGTCGAATTGACCGGCGGTCCTCTCATAGAGGCTTGCGCTCTGCCGTACCGATTCATTGTCGATCTGCACGCCAGGGCCGGACTCCAGCAGTCTCTGGATCGCCAGGGTGAGGGACATGGACTTCTCGGCATCGGCAGAATGCAGGGGCGCGCCGCCAAGAGCTAAAATCGCAACCACAGCGGCCGAAAATGATCTCATTCCGGTCAGTCTGCCCATATCGGTTCCTTGGAAGATTTGACTTTTATGAATGCAGAACACGGCAGGTCAGGTTATATCGGTGTGAAAATTAATCAAAGCCGGATGTTAAGGCTATTTAAACATAAAGTGAGACAAGAGCGAATCATGATTTTATCTATACAATGTCACATCCACCCGGCAATCGTCAAGCCGCCAAGGCAGCGAGGCCACCCTTCTCAGACCGCAGTTATGGGTTTGGAATAGAACCGGAAAGTCTTGTAGCGTTTACCGCCCACTCCGTACAGCCCCCGGCAGGCCCCGCTGTTTTTCTCCACGATCAGGGAAAAATCGTAGGATTTTATACCGCGCCTGTCACCGCGGCTCTTGGTCTCCAGGTACAGGCAGAGCTCGAGCATGCCGGACAGACGGTACTCGGGCAGGATGCCGGTCATCGCCACCCGGATACGGTCGATTTTCCGGATGTCCCGCAGAATTTTGAAAATGCCGAACGGAAAGAGACGCCCGTTCGCTCTCTTGAGCGCCTGGTTGAAATCCGGGATGTTGTAGACGAATCCAGCCATGCGGCCCTTGTGCTCGGCGATGATCACCAGCTCCGGTATCCCGATCCAGCGCCCGAAATCCACCAGGTAGGAGATGTAGCTCTCGCGCACTGGCAGGTGCCCCCAGTTGTTGGCCCAGGCCCGGTTGAACGCCTCCAGGAACCGCTTCCCCTCCTCCAGGGAGGCTTTCTTGTTCCAGCGGCTGATCACCGTGTTGCGGAAAGTGAGCCCTTCCTGGTTGTTCATCACCTGTTTCCAGATGTTCAGGAAGGACTCGGGGATCAGCACATCGCTGTCGATCCGGAACGCGTACCAGTCGATGTCCTTGACGAAACCGTAATCCAGGAAAAGCCTTTCGTAGTAGGGCGGATTGTAAGAGCATTCAACGACCGGATCGTCCTGGAAATTGTCGACCACCAGGCCGGAGGCGTCGTAGACCAGGAAATTCTGGGGGCCGTACATTTCGGTCATGCCCTGCGCGGTGAGCCAGGTTTCCGCGGCCTGGAACAGGCCCCGCGAGACCTCGGTGTCGTTGACGCACTCGAAAAACCCCACCGCTCCGCGCCGGGTGTTGAAATATGAGTTGTGATAGCTGTCGTAATGGGCGATGATCCGTCCCACCGGCTCCCCGTCGCGGTAGGCCATGAACGGCTGGATCACGCCGGTCTCGTGGTAGGGGCCTTTGTGGATGCGGAAAACGGTGTCGAAAATGAGCGGCGGGACCCAGTGCGGATCGTCCTTATAGATCCGCCAGGCGAACTTGACGAATTCCCGGATGTTTCTTTTCGTGTTTTCGAGGGGTGCTATCCGGATGCCGCTCATTGCCGGGTCCTATTGATATACCGTCCGTTATTCCTGTCTGACAGAAGCCTGCCGATTCCCCGAAGAATCTTTTCCCTTTGCCCCACTCTCAGCCGGGCCGCGGCAGCACACGGTCAAGCAGCCGGTCCCTCAGGGCGCGCGGCAGGAGCCTGGTCAGGAACTGCAACAGATGCACCTCTGGGTTGATCACGATCAGGAACCTGCCGCGCCCGCATTGTTTAAGAATTCTCCGCGCCGCTTCCTCCGGAGTCAGCAGTCCCCGTGGGGACTTTTCCTTCATCCAGGCGGGCTGGTCGGCCAGCTCCCGCGTGTACTGGGGCGTGAGCATGTCGCCGGGACAGGCCACGTGGACCGCGATGTCCCGGTGCAGGAATTCCCGGCGCAGAGACTCGGCGAAAGCGATCATCCCGGCCTTGGAGGCCGCATACACCGCATAACCGGCCGGCCCCACCAGGCCGAACCCGGAGGAGACCATCAGCAGACGGGACCCAGGGGCCAGCAGGGGCAGGAACACATGCGAGCAGAGGATCGTGCCCCAGAGGTTTGTCTCCAGGTCTTTTTTCAGCTCCGTACCGCTGCGGAAGTCCTGCAACAGGCCCGGAGTGACCACGCCCGCGTTGAGGACCAGGAAATCCACGGCCCCGGAGCGTTCCCGCACCTCCGCTTCCACCCGCCTCAGCGCGGTTTCATCGCGGATGTCGCACTGGAATCCCTCGGCGGCGCCCCCCGCGCTCCGGATCGTTTCGACCGCCCGGTCGAGCCTGTCGCGGTCACGGGCCAGGAGGAGCACTGCATAGCCCCGGCCTGACAGCTCCCGGGCCAGGGCCAGCCCCAGTCCGGAGGAACCACCGGTGATAAGCGCGGTTTTCGGCATGACATCTTTCCCTGACAAAATCGGTTCGCCGGAAGCGGCTCAGGAGTCTTGAAAGCCCAGCTCGGCCATACTCTGCGCGATGGCCTCGATCGTGTAACGGATCTGCTCCTCGGTATGGGTGCTGCTGATGAAGAACCGCAGCCGGGCGGCGTTCTCCGCCACCGAGGGATAGGTGAGCGGGAGCACGTTGATCCCCCGTTCGTAGAGCGCCTGTCGCAGGATAAAGCAGCGCGCCGCCGGCCCCAGTATCAGCGGGATTATCGCGGAGTCCCGGCTGGCGCCGGTGTTCCAGCCGTGCCTGCCGGCCCCCTCCAGGAAAAGGCGCGCCAGGGCCTGGAGACGCTTCACCCGCTGAGGCTCCTGCCGGAGAAGGCGCAACGCGGCCAGGGCCGCGGCCGCATCCGGCGGACTGATCCCGACGCTGTAGATGAACCCCGGATTGGTGAATTTAAGATACTCTATCAGGGCCCGGCGTCCGGCGATGTAACCGCCGCAACTGGCCAGGGATTTGCTCAGGGTGCCCATCCAGATATCTACCTGGTCGGCCGCGACGCCGTGGTATTCCCCGATGCCGGCTCCGCGCTCCCCGATCACGCCGAGCGAGTGGGCCTCATCCACCATCAGCAGGGCGCGATGGCGTTTCCTGATCCCAACAAACTCCGGCAGGCAGGGGATATCGCCGTCCATGCTGTAAACGCCCTCGAGCACGACCAGCACCTGACGGTAGCGGCTGCGCTCCTCGGCCAGAATCCGCTCCACCGTGTTCCAGTTGTTGTGCGGAAAAGGGCGCGACGCCGCCCCGGAAAGACGGACTCCGGCGGTCACGCTGGCGTGGATCACCGAGTCGTAGAGGATCAGGTCCTCCGGCCCGCACAGGTGCCCGATCACGCTGACATTGGTGTTGTATCCTCCGACAAAGACCAGGCTGTCCTCTGTGCCCAGAAAATCCGCGATCTCGCGCTCCAGCTCCCCGTGCAGTGGCCTTTCCCCTGAGACCAGGCGCGAGGCCGAGACCGAGGTGCCGTAGCGGTCGATCGCCTCGCGGGCCGCCCGGCTGACCTCCGGGTCCCCAGAGGCGCCGATATAGTTGTAGCTGGCGAAATTGATCAACTGCCTGCCGCCGATCAGCGTGGTCGCGGCGTTGATCCCCTCGGAGGGGGCGAAGAACACGGATTTGATGTTTGCCGATTCCAGGAACTGGAGTTTTTTCTGCAGATCGAGGATCTCCGGCGAAAGGTAGAACCCCTCGGGCCAGACCGGGTCCGATCTGGAAGCGGAGGCTTTCTCTTGCAACATCTGCTTGAGCAGCCTGCGTTTTTCCTCCGGCGAGAGCTGTGACAGGTCCGGGCCGTTCTCAGCCATCTTTCTGTCCCTCGAGCCTGAGCAGGGTTTTGAGGATCTGGTCCACATCCCCGTCGCTTATCTCGTCCACGTTCACCGGCAGTTCCCCGCCGCTGTTCTTGATTGTCTCCGCTTTTTGCGGGTTCTCTCCCTGGGCCGACTGTTTCTGCAGCTCTTTCTCGATCGTCTCGGCGAGGCTGTCTATAGTCAGGCCCGGCCTGGCGAGCAGCATCTTGGACATTGTCATGCCCAGACCGCTCTCAATCGCCATCACAAGCTCCACCGCCATCAGGGAGTCAATCCCCACCGAATCGAGCGCCCGGGTCCGTTCCAGGCTGTTTTTGGCGATACCCAGGATCCGGGCCACCTCTCCGGCGAGGAAATCCGCGAGCATCTCCCTGCGCTGGGCCGGCTCCGCGGCGATGATCGCGCCGACCAGCCTGGCATCCGCCTCTTTCTCCCTCTCGCCGTCGGCTTTCCACTGAAGCGAGAAGCGGGGCGATGTGCCGATCACAGGCAGGTAGCCGCTCAGTTTTTTCCAGTTGACCGGCGAGACCACGATCTGGGTCAGGTCTTTTTCGAGCGCATAGGCGATGGCCCGGAACGCCTGGTCCAAGGTTACCGGACCCAGGCCCCGCCTGGAAAGAAAATCTTTCAGCTCGGTCTGGACATCCAGGTAACCGGCTCCCTCGATCACCCCCCAGTTGATAGACAGGCCGTGCAATCCAGCGAGCCTCCGACAGTGCATCAGGGCATCCAGAAAACTGTTGGCCGCGGCGTAGTTGGCCTGGTCTACATTGCCGCAGATCGCGGCCAGGGAGGAAAAGCAGATGAAGAAATCGAGCTTTGTTTCCAGGGTTCCGTCGTGGAGGTTCCAGGCGCCGAGGATTTTCGGATCCAGCACCTTTTTCATGTCCGCGGCGCTCATATGGAGTAGAGGGCAGTCCTCCAGCACCATGGCCGCATGCACGATCCCGCGAAGGGGGGGCAGGGTCGAGCGTATCTGCTCCAAGAGCTCTCCCACCGCCTGGCGGCTGGTGATATCGGCCCGCACGACAGTCACCCTGGCGCCCGTTTTTTCGAGTTCCTCCACCGCTTCCAGCGCTCCGGGCCTGGATGCGCCGCTGCGGCCGGCCAGCACCAGATGCCTCGCCCCGCAGCTCACCAGCCACCGCGCGACAGCCAGACCGAAACCGCCCAGCCCGCCGGTGATGAGATAAGTTGCATCCTTTTGTGCCGTTATCCTGTCCCGGGAGGGGAGCGGCGCTGTCACCGACCCGTCCATGGAGACCACTACCTTGCCGATATGTTTCCCCGAGCGCATGTATTTGAACGCATCCTGAAGCGCCGACAGGGGATAGGTCCTGTAAGGCAAGGCGTGGAACTGCCCGCTTTCGAACAGGCCGATGAATTCCCTGAAAGCGCCCTGGAAGGCCTCGGGATGGAGTATGAGCAGGTTGTCCAGGAGGAAAGAGTGGACCGAAACCCCCTTGGACACGTCGTACATCTTCAGGGAGCGCTCGTAGACGTTGCTGAGGTCGATGATACAGCCGGTCACCGGCCTCAGGGTCGATATGTTCCGTGGGAAGCTCTCGACCGGCAGGGTGTTCAGGATGATATCCACTCCTTCGCCTCTGGTGAGGTCCAGAATCTCATCGGCGAAAGACAGGGAGCGCGAGTCGCCCGCGTATTTCAATCCCAGGGCCTGGAGGAACTCCCGTTTCTCGTGGTTCCCGGCGGTGGCGAACACCTCGGCTCCGGCCGCACGCGCCACCTGGACCGCGGCCAGTCCCAGCCCGCCGGTGGCAGAGTGGATCAGAACCCGGTCGCCTTTGCGGATTCTGGCCAGCTCGTGCAGCACGTAATAGGCGGTGCCGAAAACCACCGGCAGGGCGGCCGCCGCCTCGAAACTCATCCTCTGCGGCTTGCGGACCAGCGTACGTTGAGAGACGTTCAGGGCGCTGGAGAAACTGTTGTAATGCAGTCCGATCACCTCATCCCCGGGCGACAAATCCAGCACGCCCGGCCCGGTTTGACGGACAACACCCGAGAATTCCCAGCCGATCACTCCGCGGGCGCTCCAGTTGATTATGCCGGCGTTATCCAGGACCCCGCCCGCCATGAGCACATCCTTGAAATTGAGGCCGGTCGCGCGCACCTCCACCTGAACTTCCCCCGGCCCCGGCTCTGCGGCTGAAAAATCCCGCAAGGTCAGCCCGTTCAGGCCTCTGGACCGGATGGGGAAAAGACGGTAATCTCCAGTGGGCGGATTGAAGAAATCTCTTTCTTTTCTCTCGATCAGGCGGCGACGGTAGAGAAGCCCGTCGCGCAGGCCTGTTTCATCTTCCTTGCCCGGTGAGAGAAGTTCTTCCGCCAGCAGCCGCGTCTGCTCCGGGGAGGGAGCCGGGCTGAGGTCGATTAAGCGCGTGTGGAGTTTGGGAAACTCGGCCTGGATTACGTGGCACAGCCCGAGCAGTGGAGCCTGGCAGAGAGAAATCCCGGTCCGCGGGCCGATATTCTCGATGCCGCGGGTGACCATCCAGAGCGCGGGGTTAACCGCCCAGTCGCGCTGCATCAGTGCCTGGACCAGGTGCAGGGTTTCCGCGCACAGTGCGTTGGTCGTCTTCTCCAGGCTGTCGCTTGTGATTTTCTCCAGTCCGTCAGTCGCCCCTCGGAGGCTGACAACCACTGGGGCGGTGGAGTTATCCGGGCAGACAGTCCGGAAGACCCCGGCGAAGTCCTCCGTCCGGCCCGCCTGTATCAGCACCGGCTGGATGCCCCTGGCCCGCAGAAGTGCTGTCAACCGCTCAGCCAGGCCGCTTTCATCGGCCAGAATGACCCAGGGCTGTCCCGGAGCGGGCTGTCCCCCGGATGGCCGGTCCAGGTCAGCGGTCGGCTCGGGTTCCCTTGGGACAGGTTTCCGCGCGATCAGAATTTTCTGCAGCGGCGTGCAGGCGTCCTCCCGGTCCGAAACCGGCGAAACCTCGGAGAGACCCGCCGATTCCAGCAGCTCGGGCAGGTCAATCCCGGGTTGGCCGCCGTCCCAGGATTGTCGCCGTCCGCGGTGCAGAAAGCCCAGTATCAGTTCGAGCCACCGGGCGGAGCGGTCGGTTTCGAGCAGAAACAGCAATCCGCCGGGCGCAAGAAGGCTCCCGGCCCGCTCGAGCGCGCTCCGTGGATCGTCGCTCAAGCTGAGCGGATTGCCTGCCAGGACCAGATCGAAAGCTCCGGTCTCGAAGCCCTGATCGCCAGGGTCTCTGGCGAGATCGAGAACCTGTCCGCCCACCAGGGGGTTGTCCCGGTGACGGGCGAGGGCCTTGTCCAGGCGCTCCTGCGACTGTGCGGTCAGGACATACCGGGCCAGTGCCGGGGGCAGCACGGGCAACACCCAGCGCAGAAGCGAGCCCGGTTCGGCTCCAAGCTCCAGGACCCGGAGCGGACAGCCCTCCGGCAGGCTGTCCACCACTGTGTTGACCGCCAGTTGCAGGAGGCGGTTGTAGATTGTGAAAGAAGGCGAGTCCTGGTGGAGAAACTCGCTCAAGGCGGAGTCCGGGTAAAAGGCCACTGACTGGAGGGCCTTCTCCTCGGTCAGCATCCTGTCCAGGTGCGAGCCGCATTGCTCGATCAGGGTCAACTCGGCAAGCCAGGCGGGATGCTTGGCCAGCGAGTCCCGCCAAGCCTCCGCGGCCCTTCTGGTTCCCGGCGCGGCGGCGTTGCACCAGTATCCGCCTTCTTTTTTCAGCAGGCCCGCCCCGGCCATCATTTCGAGCAGATACCCGGCCAGGCCGGATCGCTGTGGCGGGAGGCCCAGCCGGGCGATCAGGTCTTTCGGGGCAAAGGGCTCCGCGCCACCGGAATTCCAGCCGAGCCGCTCCAGGGCCTCTGCGGCGTACAAGCCACAAATCGCATCCAGCTCAGGTGCCACCGCGGAATAGTATTCCGCCCTCCCGTGGCGCTCGATCAGGCCGGGGAGCACGTTCCCGAGCTTTTCAGCCAGCCGTTCCGGGGCGGGCAGGCAGCCGGTCCCAGCCAGGCGCCGCACCCGGGCGCATTTCTCGTCCAGCACCCAAACCGGCTCGTACAGTATGCCGTCCAGCAACTCCGGAGTGTACTCCTCCGAGCTCTCCATTTTCTGGCAATGGAAGCCCCGGATCTCGACCAGCGGCTGGCCCTCTCCGTCTGTCAGCAGCAGGTCGCCCCTGATCCGGCTCCGGTTGCTGTTGGTTTTGCTGGCGTAGCACCAGGCCGTCTCTCCCGGTGAGCCGTAGAACCGGATGGATTCGAACCAGACCGGCAGGTAAGTCCCCCGGGAGGGAAACAGAAGGCCCATGACCTGGAAACAGGCGTCCAGAAGAGTCGGGTGGCAGAGGTAGCCGCCAGACTCTTTCCCGGGGCCGATAGGCGGCTTGAGGCAGCCGAGGGCGGTGGAGTCGGTGATCCAGGCCTCCTCGATCGCCTGGAAGCCCGGCCCGTACTCCAGGCCGTGCTGACGGAAATCGGCGTAAGCGGCCTGGCGGGATTTATACCACTTCTGGCGGCTTTTCAACTCTCCCAGGTTCTGCGGGGCGGGCGGCGTCACCTGCGCCATGCGCTCCAGCCTGCCCCTGGCGTGCAGGATCCATTCCGCTTCCGCGCCGGGTGGGCGGCTGTTGATCCGGAACGTGTAATCCTCCTCGACCGAGAGCTGGAGCGACACACTGCTGTCATCCTGAAGAATGAGCGGCGAGCTGATCTCGACCTCCCGCACGAGGAAGAGGTCCTCACCGAACAGCCGCCTGGCCGCCGCGAAAGCCATCTCGATGAACGCCGATCCCGGGAAGACCACGTTTCCCTGCACGGTGTGTTCGGCGATCCAGGCCGGTTTTGTCCTGCTCACATGGACGGCCCAAACGGGCATGGAATTATCCAGACGGCGGCCCAGCAGAGGGTGCGAGTCACTGTTGTCCCGGACCGTTTTATGGCCCAGGCGCCGCTGAAGCGACTCCTCGCTTTCCATCCACAGGGATTCCCGCTGCCAGGGATAGGAGGGGAACCGGACCACTTTGCCCCTCGACCAGTAAAGCCGGGTCCAATCCAGGGGATATCCGGCAGCATATAACTGTCCCAACGCCCCGTACATCTGGAGGCGGTTATCTCCGTCCCGGCGCAGCGAGGGGATCACCGCTGTTTCCCGGCCGCCAGGGGTTTCAAGGCATTCTCTCAGCGGCACCGCGAGAACCGGGTGCGCGCTCACCTCGACGAAAAGGGAATGGCCGGTTTCAAAGAGCCTGCCGATTCCGCGGGCGAACAGGACGGGCTTTCTGATATTGTCACGCCAGTAGGAGGGGCCGGCGGTCGCACCGTCGAGCACCCCGCCGGTCACAGTCGAGACCATCTTCGCATCCCCGCTCCGGGGAGCGATGCCCGCGATAGCCTTTTCGAACTCATCCAGGATGCTATCCAGGGCGGCGCTGTGGTAGGGTACGTTCACGTTCACGAAGCGGGCGAACTCGTTTTTCTGCTCCAGGCGGGAGGCTATTTCCCCGAGCGCCTTTTCATCCCCGGAAAGGGTCAGGCTGCGGGGACCGTTCATGGCCGCGACCGATACCAGCCCTTCCAGCCCTTCGAGCAGAGGCCCGGTCTCCTCCAGGGAGAGCCCCACCGCGAGCATTGTTCCCTTGCCTTCAAGCCGCTGAATTAGGCGGCCCCGGTGATAAGTAACCAGGGCGCCATCCTCGAGGCTGAGAATCCCAACTGAGCAGGCTGCCGCCACTTCCCCCACGCTGTGCCCGATCACCGTGTCCGGAGCTATCCCCCAGGAGCGCCACAGGGCGTCCAGCCCAGCCTGCAGGGAGAAGATCATGGGCTGCACGACCTTGGGTTGAGCGAGCCGTGAGCCGGCCTCATCAGCCACCCGAAGCTCTTCGAGCAGGCTCCATTCGCGGGTGAGACCTTTGAAAATGTCGGCGCAGCGGTCAAAGGTCCGCCTGAAAACCGGCTCGGTCTCGTACAGACGCAGTCCCATGCCGCGCCACTGCTGGCCCATGCCCGAGAACACGAAGACCGGTCTCTGGGCCTCTGGCTGCAGGGTTTGTCCTGAGGCCATTCCGGGGCGGCTCCCGCCCTCCAGGAAAACCTTCAGGTTCGCGGCCAGCTCCTCCCGGGTCTGCGCCGCCACTGTCAGCCGGTACCGGTGGTGCTCCCTTCTCAGGGCCGCGGTCCAACCGATATCGTAAAGGGCGCTCCCCTCCGGCGTCCCGCTCTCCAGCCGATCGACCAATCCCCGGACCAGGCCGGTCAGGGCCTGGGGATGATGGGCCGAGAGGGGCACCAGTATAAGTTTTTCCTCCCCGGCCTGAATCGCAGCCCCCCGGGATGGCTCGCAGCTTTCCAGTATGACATGCGCGTTGGTTCCCCCGTAGCCGAAAGAATTGACGCTGGCGATCCGGCGGCTGCCACTGTCGGTCCGGGGCCAGGGTTCGAGCGTGGTGGGGACGCGCAGCTTGTACTTGTCGAAAGGAATCTGACGGCTGGGGTTGTTGAAATGGAGGTTGGGAGGAATCAGGCCGTGCCGGAGCATCAGTGAGGCTTTTATCAGCCCGGCCACGCCGGCCGCCGATTCAGTGTGGCCGAAGTTGCTCTTGACCGACCCGATTATGCATTCCAGCCCGTTGCGCTCCTGGGTCAGGGCCTCGGCCAGAGCCGCGGCCTCAATCGGGTCGCCCACCGGGGTGCCGGTGCCGTGGGCCTCCACGTAATGTATTTCGGAGGGGCCGAGGCCGGCCTTGCGCAGGGCCTCCCGGATGACCTTAACCTGAGACTCCGCGTTCGGGACAGTCAGGCCCTTGCTTTTCCCGTCCTGGTTCACCGCGCTGCCGCGGATCACCGCGTATATCGCGTCGCCGTCCTCCAGGGCGCGGGAAAGACGTTTCAGGACCACCAGGCCCGCGCCCTCCGCCCGGACGTACCCGTCCGCGCTGTCGTCAAAGGATTTGCAATGGCCGTCCGGCGATAAGAACGAACCTTTGCAAAGCACGACCGTCATCTGCGGGTCTATTATCAGGTTCACCCCGCCGGCCAGTGCGATATCGGATTCCCCGTCCAGCAGACTCCGGCAGGCCAGATGCACCGCCACCAGAGATGATGAGCAGGCGGTATCGATTGTGATGCTCGGGCCGGTGAAATTGAAAGTGTACGAGAGCCTGTTCGCCGTGATGCTGATACCGATGCCGGTGCCGGAATGCGGTCCGTGAAGGTGATTTTCCGAATACTGCGTGTGGATGTGCTCGAAGTCGTGGGTGAAGGAGCCGGTGAAAACGCCGACCCTCGATCCGGCAAGCCGCTGCGGCGAGAACCCACCGTCCTCCAGAGCCTCCCAGGCCACCTCCAGCAGCAGGCGCTGTTGCGGGTCCATGCAGGAGGCTTCCCTGGGGGATATTCCGAAAAAGAGGGGATCGAAGAGGGAGACATCATCGATGAACCCCCCCTTGCGCACATAGGCCTTGCCGGGTTTCCCCCGGTCCGGATCGTAATAGGTGTCAATGTCCCAGCGGTCGGGAGGGATATCGGTGATGGCGTCCCTACCCTCGGCCAGGAGTTTCCAGAAAGTATCGGGGTCCTTGACGCCTCCCGGGAAACGGCAACCGATGCCTGTAATCGCAATGGCCTGACTATCCTGTCTCATCTTAAATCCCCTGGAAAGATAAACCTGGCGGGATTATCGGCGGGGAATGAGCCTTATTGCTTCACCCATAAAATACAGTTTTCAGGTTTTTTTTCAACAGGATACTCTTGGTTAAAGTCGGGTTCAGGCACACAAGCTGAAAGACGGCGGAAAACGGCTGCATTCGATCAGGAATGCCTTTGAGGAAGGACATACCGTTCCAGGCCCGGGCCGGTCAAAGCGCCGCCCCTTCGGGCAGCGTACCCCGCAGCGTGAAAGACAACCCGTTGCAGTAGGGTCGAACGACGATTGTCTTTCAATTCCGTCCCCCGGCGCTATGAATACAAAACGGCCTGAATCCCAAAGATTCAGGCCGTTTGCCCTCGACCCGACTGCGAGCTTCAACCTTTACCGGGTGTCACTCCGCTTTCAAGGGGACAGCCGAGCGCTCGGCCAGCATGATTACGCTGTCCCATACCGGCAGGCGCCGGAACGACACGGCGTCACCGTCGTTTTTCCAGTCTGCGGGATTTATCGCATATACTTTCCCAGAGATCATCTCGACATAAACGGGGTCTTTGAAATTCATTTTCTTGATGGTTAGACTGATCTGGTCCCACTTGAACTCGTTGCCCGGGATTCGATCTTTGTACCAGACCAGCGCGATCGAGCCGCCCTCCCGCTCGAAGCCGGCGACTGTCAACTTGCGGTACGCCTCCGTGGTATGTTCCATCTCTCCCACAGCCTTGACCATACTGTCGAAGAAGCCCGCCATATGTTGGACGCCGTAGTAGGAGGGGCGCTTGTATATGATTTCATGCAGAAGGTTGGAACGGATGAGCCCGAACGATTGGAGCATATTGGGATAGCGCAGGTCGATGATCGTGAAAACCGAGGATGGGATATCCCTTACGCGGTCACCTGCCATGCGCCGGAGCACCCACTTGGCCTGACTGATCTCGGTCCAGGGATAATATGCAAGCGCATGAGTCCATTCGAGCTGGGAGGGGCAGCCGACCTCGCCCTGGTACACTTTATAGTCTGCCCGGTACGATTTGATGAAGGCGATGAACTTATCGAGAACCGGATAACAATCGTCGGGGTTCCTGACATAAGGGTGATATGCCCAGTAATCGACTAGGTCCAGCTTGTCTGCCGCTTTGAGGGCTTCGAAAGGCAGCCTCACCTCCGGACTCTCGACATCATCCCACAGCGATTCGCCCAGGATAATCGCCCCGGGCTGGATTCTCTTGATCAGCTCGGCTGTTTTGATCAACAGCGGCGCATAGTCCTTTTCCTGACCATAGGGCTCATTCCATATTTCCCACTCGTTGACTACATCCTTGTACCGTTCAACGGTTGTTTCCACGTAGCGCAACCAGGCCGCCATCGCTTTTTCCGATTGTGACACCGCCGCCACCCCAGCCCCCAGCCCGAGCTCCGAACCATAGAGCGGGTTCCCGTAGCACAGGCAGATCCACGGCTTGACCGACTGCGCGGCCAGTCCGTAGACACAACTGTCGAGCCAGGCGAAACTGTACTTGCCTTTCACCTTCTCGCATTTCGCCCAGCCGCTCTGAAGGCGGGCCTGCTTAACGCCAAGCTCGCCCACGTAATTTTTGTACAGGCTGAAATCCGCGTAGTCGCGGTCGAGGGTCTCGCAGCCGACCGACCAGGATGAAGCTTCGATCTCTTTTGCGGGCCTGGTCGCCAGCCGGCCGATCTGTTTCAGGCCGGGGCCGGAATAGCGGAATTCATCCCACGAGCTGTACTCGTCATCCGCCAGAGCAGTACCGGCGGAGGCAAGGATCAGAATCGCGATGGCCAGTATTCTGTTCATAATCGTATCCGGCTCCCGGGCAGCGGTTGCATGACTCGAAAATCCGATAAAGACATTGAATACAAAAGAATGCACTCATCGCTGATAACTATAGTCGGAGTTCAGGGGGCTGTCGGAATTTATTTGCTCATTCTGTAAAAGAACAGCGTGGACCCCGATCAAGGCCGCATGGTCGATGTTTTTGACCCGTGCAATTCTCTGCAAGCTGTTTACCTGTTTCAACGCTTCCCTCAACGGCTTTTCCATGTGCAGGAAAGACCTGGCAATCTGTCCTCCCAGAAGAAGACACTCGGTGTTTCTTTCGAGAAGGATATCCCGCAGAGATTCCCCCAGGACTGTCCCGACCTCCCCGAAAGCGTGGATACAGGCGATATCGCCGCTATCCGCCCCACGCCCGATGTCGGAAACCTCCATCCCATCCGTATCCCCTGTGGCGCATAACCTTCTGTAATTTCTTATTATTCCTTCTTTTGCCGTATAATCCTCCAGGATTCCATCTTTATAGGGAATCCGAAAGATTGAATAAAAGGGGCCGCCCATTGGATTGCAGAGGACTTTCCCTCGCTCGGAAATCGCGAACCCCAGGCCGGTGCCCAGGGTGGCCACGGCGGCGCTGCCGAACCCCCTGGCGTTGCCGTAGGCTATTTCACCGGCCAGAATTGCGTTGGCGTCCTGCGTGAACCGGATGGGCAGTTCCGGTGCGATCCCGGGCATCCGCCGGAAAGCGCTTCGCAGGTCATGCCCGTAAATACTCTTGAATTTATGCTTCATCAGCGGGGTGGCCCGGTCGTAGTCGAACGGTCCCGGGATGGCGATCCCGATGCCACCGAGATGCATTCCCCTTTCCCGGATAACACTCAGCCCGTGGGCGAATGTCAGGTGGAAGGCCTCCAGTATCTCGCTGCAAGTTCCATCCGAAAATGACCGGTTGGAAAAAGCGGAGCCGTCAACAATAGCTCCCGCCTTTTCCAGCACGGCCGATTTCAGATATGTCCCTCCGGCGTCAATCGCCAGATATGCTGTCGTTTTCAAAGCCGTCCTTCAACATTGTTTTGTGTACACATACAGGCTGGTTCCCAAGATTTTCGATGACGTATCTTCCCATGTTCGCCGGGACAACCACCACGTCCAGGTAATTCTGGGTATAGCACAGCTCGGGGTGGTCGAGTGAGCGGACAACCACTTTTTCGCCGTCGACCAGGGTCAGCACGTGGAACTTGCCTTCCGTATCTCCCTCGATCGATTTTTCGAATTCCAGCCGGCGCAGGCTGAAATAAAGCAGCTCGTGCTCGCCCACGACGTACTCGGCCCAGCCCTCACCCTGGCGGACGAGCCGGGGCTCCTGCACCAGGTTCTTTTGCACCCACGAGGCTTTGCGGCCCTTGTCCAGCACCCGCTCGCCGTGGTAGGTGTGGATCGGCCGCGGTTTGCCGTCCAGGTCGGGGCGAAGGTAGTCGTACAGCTTGTAAGTGTACGAGCCGACTGACAGGCTGCCGATTTCCAGCACCACCTGGTTCCGCCCGGAGGAGTGGAGCGTCCCTGCCGGCAGCAGCACCTGCACCCCGGGCCGGGAGTCGATATGGTTCACGTACTTGCGGTAATCGACCGGCGTGAACTCGGTTTCCGACTTTTTTACCTCCCGGATGAACTCGTCCGGGTCGGCCGCCTCGTTGAAACCGATATAGGTCCTGGCCCCGTGACCGGTCGCC
>JAJFUG010000012.1 GCA_021372515.1 bacterium | reverse complement strand
GCCGAGAAAACGGTTGAGGTGCGGGTGGTGGCCGCGGAAGATCAGGTTATGGAGCTGCTCGTGCAGCAGGACCGTGAAATTGAACACTGTCACCCCCGAGAGCAGCGCGGCAGGAACAATCACCCAGGGCGTGCGGTAGCGCACCAGGGCCCAGGTGGAGAGGCCCAGGAAAACGAACTGACGGGCCGCCACGATGAGATGCCGCCAGGGCTGCTTACGCTGCAAGCGGGCGGTTTCGTTATGATCGATCGTGTCCTTAAGCTCCTCGCGCAGCTCGCGCGAGGCCTCGGCCCAGAAATATTTCGGCTCGCTCATGGGGTCAATCCAAAATGAGATACATTCTCATGCCATTGGCCCACTGGCACTGTCACTGTATCGCAACAACCTTAGTATTGATTAACGATTCAAAAGCGGCGTGTCAAGACGGCTGGCTGTTTTCAAGCGGGAAAAGGCTTTCAGTACGTGTAATTGTCCGGTGGGCAGGAGGCTGCCCTCCCCTGCCCGGCTCAGATCAGGTAGAGGCTGAAAAACAGCAGCACCCAGACAATGTCCACGAAATGCCAGTACCAGCTCGAGGCGATCACGCTGAAATGACGCTGCTCGTTCATCTGCCCCAGCTCGAGGCGGCCGTAGGTGAGCAGCAGGAACACGATCCCGATGCTCACGTGCAGGCCGTGGAACCCGGTCAGCATGTAGAACATGGTCCCGAAAATGTTGCTCTGGGTGGTGAACTTGTCGAACGTGAGCAGGAGCCCCCACTCGTAGCCCTGGTAGTTCAGGAAGATCAGCCCCAGGGCCACGGTGATCAGAAGGAATGTCTTGCAGCGCAGCTTGTGGCCCTTTTCTATCGCCTTGAGCGCCAGCTCGACCGTGAAACTGGAGAACATCAGGATCAGCGTGGCGATGGCCGGGCCGTGGGTGGACAGCTCCGGAGTGCCCTCCGGCGGCCAGACCGCAAGGTGCAGACGGTGGTAGTAGTAATGCGCGAACAGCCCGCCGAAAATGGCCGCCTCGGAAAGCAGAAAGTACTTGAGGAACATCAGAAGGTCTTTCTGCTGCAGGGAGACGCTTTCCCGGACCACGTCCTCGCGCTTGTCCTGGATCACCGCGCTGGCCCAGCCGATCAGGCAGATCAGTGTGACCGAGGCCCCCGAGACCGCCAGCAGTTCGGCTGAAATGGGGTGTCCGGTGGACCAGGCCACCAGGGCGAACGGGAGCAGGCCCGCCCCCAGCGCCAGGGCAGCCGGCCAGATCGAGCGCGGCGGAAGGTGCACATGAGCGGCAACGGAGGCCGTCTGCGTGCCTGTTAGCGGCTTGTCACTCACTTTGGAGCCTCATTTCGAAAGCAGTGAATCATGCGCCCCGGCGGTCTCGGGGCTCACGTTGAAAAAGGCCACCAGCACCAACCCCAGGATAACCAGCCCCAGGAACAGGCCCAGGGCTATGTTCCGCCGCCGGGTGGCGCTGTCCACCGGCGCTTTAAGCGCGTTCATTTCTCGCTCCCCAGTTTCTGCATCACGCCCGGGTTCCAGTCCGCGGCCCTGGGGTCACGGCGGAACAGGGTGTAGTGCATGGTCATCCGGGTGATCGAGGGGTCGAGGTCCTTGTGGATCGAGAACAGCAGCGGATGCGTGACCTCCTCGTGCGGGGCCAGGATCATGTCCTTGAAGCAGAAACACTTGATCATTGTGTACTTGTCGTTGGCCTCGGCCGGGTAGACACTGTGCACGGGCCGGAAATACAGGGTGTCGTCGCTCAGGTTGACAAAACGGTAATGCACCTCATCCAGCCCGCCGGGATGCATGTCGGCGCGGCTCTTGTCGCTCTCGAACACGATGGGCAGGTTGTCGCTCACCGTGGTGGTGAACAGCACCTTGATACTGCGGCTGGTGTCCTCGCTCGTGGCGGCGGAGTCGACCGCGGCCTTGGCCGCCATCTCGCTGGGCTGCGAGACATTGATCCCCACGGCCGAGCAGAACAGCTTGAACAGCGGCACGTTGGCATAGCCGAACGCGAACATCCCCAGCATCACGGCCAGCAGGATCAAGAGCAGCTTGGTGTTGCGTTTCATTTAATCCTCCGTTGTTATTAACTCCGACTCACTACTCCCCTGCCCCCAATCTCTTTATTGCCCACCCGTCTGTCAAACCGTGCCGGCGTAGCGCAGAAGGCCATCCGCGATGAGGCCGGCGAACACAGCGCACAGATAGAGGATCGACCAGGCGAACAGGTTGCGGCCGCTGGTGGCGCAGCTGTAGCGGCGTGCCGTCCAGGCCTTGCGGCTGAGGAGCGCCCCGAACACCGCCGCGGCGAGCGCGAACCAGAGCCAGTCCAGAAGCCAGGCCACTGCCAGGCTCACCCCGAACAGCACGACCGCGTAGATGAATATCTGGTTCAGGGTGTGCCTCTCCCCGCGCACCACCGGCAGCATCGGCAGGCCGGCGGCGCGGTAGTCCTCGACCAGGCAGAGCGCCAGGGCCCAGAAATGCGGCGGTGTCCAGAGAAAGATTACAAGGCTCATCGCCAGGGGCGCGGCCGTGACTTGACCCGCCACCGCGGCCCAGGCAATCACCGGCGCCATTGCACCGGCCGCCCCGCCGATCACGATATTGAGCGGGGTGCGCGGCTTGAGGTACAGGGTGTAGAAAAGCCCGTAGAACAGCACCGTGCCCAGGGCCAGAGCGGCGCTCAGAAGGTTGAACTCCAGGGCGAAAAGGCCCACCCCGGCTACGCCGATAGCCACGGCGAATGCCAGCGCCCGCCCTGGACTGATCCGCCCCAGTGGCAGCGGCCTGCGGTGCCGGGTGCGGCTCATCAGGCCGTCGATCCGGCGCTCGAAATACTGGTTCAGCGCGTTGGCCGAGCCGCTGATTAAGTAAAGGCCCAGCATCACCAGGACGAACTCTCGCCGGCTTCCCAAAGCGCCGCCCTCCACCACCAGGGCCGCAAACCCGGTCAGCAGCACCAGCAGCATGATCCGCGGCTTGGTCAGAAGGAAATAATCATACAGTTTCAGGCGCATGGTTTCTCAGCTCGAAGTTGATCAGCACAAGCAACATGAAAAGCACGGCTGCCACGGTCAGGTGAAGAATGCCCAGGTGCGCGGGCACGGCCAGCAGCAGGGTGATCACGCCCAGGGCCACCTGAAGCAGCACCAGGGCGGCCAGGGCGCGCAGGCTCAGACGGCATCTTCCGCTCACCCGGTAGCGGA
>JAJFUG010000011.1 GCA_021372515.1 bacterium | reverse complement strand
GATCTCCACCCGCCGCACCTCGGGCGCGTAGCCCGTGCGGCTGAACGAAACCCGGTAGGCCCCGGCGGGAAGGCGCGGCAGACTGTAGCGGCCGTCCGCGCCGCTCACCGTGCCGCGGCTGATCTCGATCACGAACACGCTCACATCCGCCAGCGGTGCGCCGGCGGCGTCGGTCACCCTGCCGCTCAGCTCACCGAAACGGCTGTCGGCCAGAACCGTCTCCCCCCGTGACTCTGCGTCCGCGGGCGTGGCCCGCAAACCCTGCACAGTGAAAACAACTAAAGCTGCAGTAATCAGATACAAATATTTAGACATCTCGCCTCCCTGCGGCGATTGAGTTCTTACCCTTTATGAAATCATGCCGGAAGCCCGCGTGGGCCGACCGGAATAGCCTCACGCGGCCTTCGCACTCAGATCGAGGGTCTTAGTTGACTATGTTTTCCAGTTTAATCGAACGAACAGTAAGGACTGATAGACGCTGGAATTCAGGCGGAAAGAGGCGGTGCACGGCCGCAGCGGATTTCGGCCGCAGTGCAGTAGGGGCTGTCGGCGGGTGGGACAGGGATCAGGCGCAGCAGGCCCGCGCTCAGCGGTGGGATGTCTCCGGCCGGGACCGGCTGGCTGGTGGCGCACAGGTAGCAGATAGCGCAGGCGGCATGCCTGGCCGCACTCTGAGAGGATTGCTCCAGGTCATCCGTGCGGAACACAGCGGAGTCACCCTGCGGGGCCGGGCAGATCTCTTGGTGGAAACCGTGCTCCGAGGGGTGGACGCTGTTGTGGTACTGGACCAGGGTGTTGAACAGGGCGAACTGGACCAGCAGCATTGCGCCAAGAATGCGTCGTATTTTCAGCGAGGTTTTCATCACCGCTAAATATGCGGGCGGGCCGAGGTCAATGTCAAGGCGCGATAACGTGCATTCCGTGGCAAAACAGCCTTGCCGGAGCCGCGGGGGTGGATTAAATTCAGGTAGGGATTCTTCCGGAGGCGGTGCGTTGGAATGCCGACGCCGGAAGTGTCTCCCCCGTGATTTGCGCCGCCTGGCACGGAGCGGCCTACACGTTCGGCTTGTATCACAGAGGGGGAAGCATGTCTGGATTCTACGATTCGGTCCGGGGACGGCTGACCGCCTGGGCCGGCAAGCACCTTGGCGCGGCGGCCCCGGCGGTGACAGGTCTGGCGCTGCTGCTGCCCGATATCCTCGCGCTTACCGGCCGGGTGCTTCTGGACACACGGGTGCCGCGGAGCCTTAGGATCAAGGTGGCGGTTGTGGCGGCCTACCTGTCCAGCCCGCTCGACCTTCTGCCCGAGGGCCTTCTGGGGCCGCTGGGCCTGCTGGATGATATCCTGCTGGCGGCTTTCGCGGTCAACCGGATACTGGAGGAAGTGGAACCGGAGATACTGGCCGAACTCTGGCCCGGCGATCCGGAGCGGTTGGAGAGCCTGCGCGAGCTGTCGGCCGTGGTGGTGGGGGCGTTCACCGCGCGTCTGGGCGCGGGGCTCACGCGCTGGTTCGGGGTGCACACGCACGCGGCCCCGGAGCGGGAGCACCCGGGCAGCAGCCTGAGCCTGATCAGCGAATCCCGAGAAAGCGAAGAAGATCCTGTCCAGCGTGCCCGAGCAGCAGGATTGTAAAGCCGATCAGGGCCAGGAGGGCGAACAGGCGGAACAGGCTGCCGCGACGGCGCGAGCCCACCACCACGCGCTCCTTGCAGTAGGGGCAGACCTCGGTTCCCGGCTCCAGCTCCATGGCGCACCAGGGACATTCCATAGTGAAACCTCTATTAAAGTTTTTATATGACACAGGGGCACGGCATGCCGTGCCCCTACACAAGATACCGTCCCGCTTTAATCAGTGGTTTATTTATTTCTGGCCCCAGCACACCCAAGCTCAGAACCGGTAACCACCGAACACACTTATCGTTCTGTTTTTCAATGCACGCCAATCCTGGTGTACGATCTTGTCGGCGCGGGTCATCCCGAAATCCGACCGCATTTCCATAAAAAAACCTGCATACTCCAATCCGCCGCCGACAATAAACCCGAAGCACGTACTCTCAAAATAATCCACATCAATCGATGCGCTTACCGACCCCACCCCGTTCTTGTACTTTTCATCCAAATTAATCGATAATGCCGGCCCGGTGATCAGATACGGCCTGTAGACCTGATTTTTCAGGGGGTACACTTTCGCCAGTATTGGGATGTCGAGATAAGTGAGATTGTATTCCTCCTTTAGTATCAAGTCCCGATTGACCACGCCGCCAGAAGAGACGGTATATTGCCAACCCCGCGCGCCTTTTTGAGTAAACAGAGCTTCGATTTGGGCTGTCAGCACCCGGTTTATTCCGATGTTGCAGAACGGCCCCACCGAGAACCCCACCCGGCTGGATTGATTTGGCAGAAAAGGGTCTCCTACTCCGCCTTTGGCCATAAAAGTCGACCAGGTCAACCCGGCCTTCGCTCCATAGCCAATCTCCAGTCCCAAAACCGGCCGCTGGATCAAGGCCACAAAAGCTAAAAGCAACAAGCAGTATCGTCTCAAGATACCCTCATCAATTCAAAAACATCACCGCCTGGCGCGCCGCCTCAAGCAAACCCGCCGGGCTCACTCCCAGATACAGCACACCGGCCAGGGCGGCTAACACGGCCAGGCTCAGGGCCAGGGGCCGTCCCAGCGCGGGCATAGCCTCCGCGCCGGCCTCGCCGCCATCGCGCATGTACATCTGCACCGTGACCCGCAGGTAGTAGTACACGCTCACCGCGCTGTTCAGCACCCCGATCACTGCCAGCGAGACCAGTCCGCGCTCCACCACCGCGCTGAACACGTAGAACTTGGCCATGAACCCGCCCGTGGGCGGAATTCCGGCCAGCGAGAACATGAACACCGCCATCGCCAGTCCGGCCAACGGGTAGCGCCAGCCCGCACCGCGGATGTCCTCCAGGGTCTCGGCCTTGCCGCCCCGGCTTCCCAGGTAGATCAGCACGCCGAACGCGCCCACGTTCATCAGGGTGTAGACCGCCAGGTAGAACAGGACCGACAGCAGGGCCTTGTCATCCGCGGGGCTGGAGGCGAACGGGTCCAGGCTGGTCAGGGCGGCCAGAAGGTAGCCCGCGTGGGCGATGCTGCTGTAGGCCAGCATGCGCTTGAGGTTGCCCTGGAACACTGCGGCCAGGTTGCCCAGGGTCATCGTGGCGACCGACACGGACCAGAGCACCGGCAGCCACCAGCCGGCCAGGGGCAGAAGCGCGCCGCTCAGCAGACGGGCCAGCGCGCCGAAAGCCGCCGCCTTGACCGCCACGGCCATGAACGCTGTCACCGGCGTGGGCGCGCCCTCGTAAGCATCCGGGGCCCACATGTGGAACGGCACCGCGGCTACCTTGAAAAAGAGTCCCACCAGCACCAGCCCAAGCCCGGCCAGGGTGATCAGCGCGGGCTGCCCCTCGGACAGCGCCGCGGCGATCCCGTCATAGCGCGTGGTCCCGGTGGCGCCGTACAGCAACGCTATGCCGTAGAGCAGGAACGCCGCGGCGAACGAGCCGATCAGGAAATACTTGATAGCGCCCTCGGTGTTGCCGAGGCTCCCCCGGTCGATCCCCACCAGGATGTAGACCGCCAGGCTCATCAGCTCCAGGCCCAGGAACAGCACGATCAGGTCGCCCGCGCTGACCAGCACCAGCATGCCCAGGGCGGCCAGGGCCACGAGGGCGTAGTACTCGCCTGTAACCTGGCGCAGCGCCGCGGCCTGATTCTGCGAAATCAGCACAGTCAGGGCCGCGCCGCCCAGGATCAGCAGGCTGAGGAACGTGCTGAACGGGTCCAGCACCAGCATCCCGTCGAACGCCGCGCTCAGGCTGTCCCACTGGCAGAGGCTCATCCAGACCGCCAGGCCCAGGCCGATCAGGCTGACCCACATCCCGGCCACGGCCGCAGGCTGCCCCTGCACACCCCGCAGACGGAACGCCAGCGAGAGCACGAGCAGGAACAGCGCGGTCACCAGCACTGTCACCCCGGGCAGGAACGAGTTCCAGTTTATGCCGCTCAAGAGCTCCATCTCAGCGCGATGCCTCCGCCGGGTCGAAACTCACCACGCCACGCAGCGGATCGGCCGGGGATTCGGACCGGCTCAGCTCCAGCTTGGCGTTGTAGCTTTGGATGAAATACTGCACCGAGGCCTCCATCCGGTCGGTGAAGAACGACGGGAACAGGCCCATCCAGAACATCAGGAGCGTGGGCGCGAGCAGCACCAGCACCTCGCGCAGATGAAGGTCCGGCAACATTTTGTTCGCCGGGTTCTCCAGCGGGCCGAACATCACGCGCCGGAACATCCAGAGCATGTACACGGCCGAGAGGATAACCCCGCTGGCCGCGAAATAGACCATCTGCGGGTGGCTCGAGCCAAACGTGCCCACCAGGATCAGGAACTCGCCCACGAACCCGTTGAGGCCCGGCAGGCCGATACTGCTGAGCGTGGCCAGCATGAAAAAGAAGGCCAGGCGCGGCATGGCGCTGCTCAGGCCCCCGAACTCTTTGATCTCGCGGGTGTGACGGCGCTCATAGAGGATACCCACGATAAGGAACAGGGCCCCGGTGGAGACCCCGTGGTTGAGCATCTGGTAGACCGCCCCTGTGACTCCGGTCTGGGTCAGGGCGTAGAGGCCTAACATCACGAACCCCAGGTGGCTCACGCTGGAGTAGGCGACCAGTTTCTTGAGGTCCGGCTGCACCATCGCCACCAGGGCGCCGTAGATGATCCCGACCACGGCCAGGGTCATGATCAGCGGGGCGAACGCATCGCTGGCCGCCGGGAACAGCGGCATGGCGAAACGGATGAACCCGTAGGTGCCCATTTTCAGCAGCACCCCGGCCAGGATCACGCTGCCCGCGGTGGGGGCCTCCACGTGGGCGTCCGGCAGCCAGGTGTGGAACGGGAACATCGGCACCTTGATCGCAAAGGCCAGGGCGAACGCGGCGAAAAGCCAGAACTGCACCCCCACCGGCACGCCCACCCGGTAAAGCTGCAAAAGGTCGGTGGTCCAGTAGCCCAGGGTCTGGTAGCCCAGGTAGAACAGGTAGAGGAACCCGACCAGCATCAGAAGGCTGCCCACGGCGGTGTAGAGGATGAACTTGAGCGCGGCGTAGATCCGCCGCTCGTGGCCCCAGACCCCGATCAGCAGGTACATCGGGATGAGCATCAGCTCCCAGAACACGTAGAACAGCACCATATCCAGGGCGACAAACGCGCCCAGCATGCCGGTTTCGAGGACCAGAAGCAGCGCGCTGAATGCCTTGACCCGCTTGTCCACCGCGCTCCAGCTGCTGAGCAGGACCACGGGCGTGAGGAGTGTGGTCAGGAGCACCAGGAACAGGCTGATCCCGTCTATGCCTAAGTGGAACGACACTCCGTAGCGCTCGATCCAGGGACGGTGCACCACGAACTGCATGTTGGGCGTGCCGGGGACAAACCCGGTGAGCAGCAGAACGCTGAGCGCGAACACGGCCAGGCTCACACCCAGGCTGAACGCGCGGATAAAGCGCGCGCCGCGCGCCGGTGCGGGCCACAGGGCCAGTGCTCCGGCCAGGGGCAGGAACACGATCCAGGTGAGTATGTCGGACTGGCTCAGCTCTACCAGGTCCAAAGGGAGGCCTTTCTTAGCGAATCAAACGCTTTGTTGATTGTCAAAAAGGGCACTCAATCGTACATTGCGAAGCTTGTTTAATTTTATGTCCAAAGATAGCAATTCAAATCTATGAATAAAGATGTGTTGAAATATCAAAAGACTCCCCAATCCAATCTCAGCAGTTGTTTTTAAAGCATGATCAAGCTCGATAGAGTCACCATGAAGATATTTCTGATCTAATCTTAATCCCCCTGATTGCTGCTCCATTTGCATGCTGCCAGTAACAGAGCGTTCATTTGGATGAGCACCGAAATCAATGCATCTTTCATACAGTTGCTTGACATCTGGACAAAGAGCAGCATCGACAAGTTCTAATGTATTGATTAAGAATTGATATCTAAATTTTTGGCGTACATCCTTTATCGAATCACCGTTATCGTGTCGTCTTAACCAGATTTCATCATATCCGGGATTGTTCTTTATATGCAAGGCATAAAGAGAAAATTCAAGACATGCCCTAAGTTGAGGGAACGTTTCTGTCGCTTGTCCACTAAGAGAGAGACGACAAGCTGATAGATACGCTGAATGAGTTCTCAAGAGCAAAAGAGCACAGACAATATCTCTGTTGTTTGGGTTATTAAGGTTACCAGCTATACAAAAAAAACAATCATCAACAGCAGATAGAAAATTATATACTTGCTTTTTATGTACAAAGTTTGCCAACTCGTTCTGGAGTGACTTTTGTATAAAATCGGAAAGGTGGTCATCTCCCCATAATGGTGGCAAACTCATGTTTGTTTCTTTTGAAGGCATACAGACAGCCCTCCATTCAATCTGTTTCCACTTACAACTCCCGCCTGCTACGCGGGCACCCCCTTTGCTAAGGGGGATTTAACTGCACACACCCCGTCGGCTTACGCCGCCACCCCTCTTGCTTGGAGGGGAGTAAAACAACCCATCCCGTCCCGCGTCTCTTTTTGTTTGTCTTCCGTAGGGGCGGACCCATGTGTCCGCCCGGGCGCACACTCGGGTGCGCCCCTACAAATGCCCGTTTTACGGCCCTTTGCCCGTAGGGTCACGCTGCAGCGTGCCCAATTGCTTTTCCCCGCGGGCGAGGCAGGCCTCGCCCCTACGGCATTATCCGTGGTCCCCGGTAGGCCCCTACCACAGCAGCGCGCCCAAAATCAGCGCCGCACCCAGCAGGAACGAAATGGCGTACACCTGCGCGTAGCCGTTCTGGAGCCGCGCGGCCAGGCGTCCCAGCCCGCGCGTGGTCCGTCCGGCCAGGTTCACCAGCCCGTCTATTATCGCCACATCCAGGAGCTTCCACAACAGGTAGGTGGAGATGAGCTTGACCGGCTGCACCACTAGGACGTTGTAAATCTCATCCACGTAGTACTTGTTGAGCAGTATTTGGTAGCTCACCGCCATCCGGCCGGAGATGCGCCCCGGGGCCTCGGGCTTGCGGATATAGAGCCACCAGGCCAGGGCGATCCCTGCCACGGCCACGGCCACGGAGAGCAACATCAGCAGGTATTCCAGGCTATGGGCGTGCTCGGCCGCCTCGGCCACGGGCAGGCTGCCGTTCTCGCTGGCCAGCACCGGAGCGAGCCAGTGGTGGAAATGGTTCCCGCCGCCCAGGACCGACGGCACCCCGATAAACCCGCCCACAGCCGCCAGCACGGCCAGGATGCCCAGAGGCACGGTCATCACGCGCGGGGATTCGTGCAGGTGGTGCTCCTGCTCGTGAGTGCCGCGGAACTTGCTGTGGAACGTAAGGAATGTCAGGCGGAACATGTAGAACGCGGTCATCCCGGCGGCGGCGAACCCGATCAGCCACAGAATCCAACTGCCGTGCGCGCTGGAAAACGCCTGCCAGAGGATTTCATCCTTGGAGAAAAACCCGGCCAGGGGCGGCACGCCCGCGATAGCCAGGGTGGCGACTACCCAGGTCCAGTATGTTATTGGAGTCCTGGCGCGCAGGCCGCCCATCTTGCGGATATCCTGCTCGCCGCCCATGGCGTGGATCACGCTGCCGGAGCCCAGGAACAGAAGGGCCTTGAAAAAGGCATGCGTGGTCAGGTGGAAGATACCGGCGCTGAAAGCGCCCACACCCACGGCCAGGAACATGTAGCCGAGCTGGCTGATAGTGGAGTAGGCCAGAACTTTCTTGATGTCGTTCTGCACCAGGCCGATCGAGGCGGCGTAGAGCGCGGTCAGCGCGCCCACCGTGGCCACAACGGCCATGGAGGCCGGGGCCAGAAGGTAGAGCACGTTGAGCCGCACGATCATGTACACTCCCGCGGTGACCATCGTGGCGGCATGGATCAGGGCGCTGACCGGAGTCGGGCCCGCCATGGCGTCCGGCAGCCACACGTACAGCGGGATTTGCGCGCTCTTACCCGTGGCCCCCAGGAACAGCAGCAGGGTGATCGCGGTGATCAGCGTTCCCCCCGGGGCGTAGGCCGCCGGGGCCAGGGCCGCGATCCGGCCGAAATTGAGCGTGCCCAGGCTCCAGAAAATGAGGATGATGGCTAACAGGAA
>JAJFUG010000010.1 GCA_021372515.1 bacterium | reverse complement strand
GCCCACCTTGCGCCCGCTGGAGCCGTCCAGCAACCCGGACAGGCGGGCGGCGTTGGTGGAGCACAGGCGCGAGGCCCAGCAGACCGCCTCATCCAGCGGCAGGCCCGGGTGGCGCTTCACGTAGTTGCCCTCCACCTCGGCGGCGAACAGGCCCACCATGTTGGCGAACACGCGGTCCTGGTTGACCGCGGCGCCGTAGAGCACTTTGACATTGCTGGCGCGTATCTCGCCGCTTTTAACCTCGGTGATTGTGCCATCCATGCCGCGCCGTCCGGTCACGTACAGGTACTCACCCTTGTCATCCGCGCGGCCGAGGATACGGTTCAGCTCGAACTCGCCCTCCGGCGCGTCCACCGGGAACATCACATCGCTCACGGCCACGGCGCGGTCCACGCCCTAGCGGCCGATCGCATCGCGCACCACGGCCGGGGCCACGTGCACCAGGTCGCCGATCAGCTCGGCGGTGACCCGGTCATCCCGCAGCGCGCCCTCGAGCATCCCCCCGCCGTCGAAGGTCTTGGTGCTGCTGCCCGTGGGGCCGTTGTACATGTGCACGATGTAGCGCAGGCCGCGCTCCACGGCCTGGCCGAGCTGGTCCGCGGTGGGCTTGCAGTGCCCGGCGGCCGGGATCACCCCACGGCCGGCGGCGTAGGCGATCAGCTCCAGGCTCGTGTCCCCGAACTCGGGGGCGATATTGACCATGCGCACGCTGGGGTGTGCCAGCAGACGGTCCAGCACCTCGCGCGAGGGCGGATACATGTAGTCGGGATTTTGCGCCCCGTGGTTCTCGGGGTTCATGAACGTGCCCTCGATCAGCGCGCCGCAAAGCTCCGTGCCCATTGGGGCGGCTTTCCAGCGCTCGCGGAACAGGTCCATCCCGGCCAGGTAGGCCTCCAGCTCATCCAGAGGCGAGGCCAGGGTGGCCATGAACACGCCGGTTATCCCCAGGGGCAGAAGCCCCCGGCTGACCTCGGCCAGACGGGCGGCGTGCTGCTCGGGGGTCTTGAGCCCCCTCAGGATCGAGACCCCGTCGTTGATATGCATGTCGATCAGCCCGGGCAGCACGTAGCTGTCGTGAAGGCGGACCACTGTCACACCGGGGCCGCCCGCGGCCGGGAAATCGCCCACGCGCAGGATACGGCCCCCGCCGATCTCCACGTTGGCGCTCACCACACCCAGCGGGGTGACCACCCGCCCGCCGGTCAGTACGATCTTCTTGGCTTCGCTCATTCGCTCATTCCTCGACTACGTGAACGACTCACGTTCTTTTAACCATGTTCATCAGCGTGGCAGCTTATGCCCGGACCATGCCGTAGGGGCAATTCATGAACTGCCCCTACATTGCCCGGTACAATAGCACTCCGGGGCTTGGGCACGGCGCACCGTGCCTCTGCACAGGACATTCTGCCGCTGACCGCTTCACAGAAGGCGGAAACTGTACTTAAGACTTCAAATTAGCCTCAAACGCAACGGGCCGTCCGCTTCCGGAAACGGCCCGCTCGTGATTCACTCGTCAGATACCGGCGGCTCACTTGCCGGCCAGGTGCTCGCGCACCAGACGGCTGACCAGGCCGCCATCCGCCCGGCCCTTGAGGCGCGCCATCGCGGGCCCCATCACCTTGCCCATGTCCTGGGGGCCGGCCGCTCCCACCGAGGCGGCCACCTCGGCGATAACGGCGCGGACCTGCTCCTCACTGGCCGGCTCGGGAAGGTAGCGGCGGATCACGGCCAGCTCGGCCTCGGTGCGCTCGACCAAGTCCTGGCGCTTGCCGGCGCGGAACTGATCCACCGATTCGGCGATTTTCTTGCCGTAGGCGGCGAACACCTCGCTCACCACCTCGTCGCTCAGCTCCTTTACGCCTTCCTTCTCGGTCTTTTTCAGCATGAGCTGGCTCTTGAGCATCCTGAGGACACTGGTCTCCAGCTCGTTGCGGCTTTTCATCGCCGCCTTGAGGTCATCCAACAGTCTCTGTTCCAGCGACATCTTTCACCTCCGGCGGTTTCAGGCTCGTCCCGCCGCTGGTGTGCGTGTGAGCACCAGGCCGATCAGATGGTAGACCAGCTTGGCGCAAGTGAAATCCGGGTACTGCACGCCGGTGTTTGGGGCCAGCTCCACCAGGTCGAAACCGATCACCCGCTTGCGCGCGGTGACCGCATCCAGCAGGGCCAGCATTTGATACCACGACAGGCCGCCCGGCTCGGGCGTGCCGGTGGAGGGCGCCACCGCCGGGTCGAGGGCGTCCACGTCGATAGTGAGGTAGACCTCCCCGGGCAGGGCGGCCACGGCGCGCTCGATCCAGTCGGCGCTCATGGCCACCGTGCGGGCATCCAGCAGCAGCACCCGGCCCGCGGCGTACAGCTCGGCCTCCTCGCGGCAGAGGCTGCGGATGCCCACGGCCACGGCCGCGGCGGGACCTGTCTCCAGGATACGCCGCATCACCGAGGCGTGGCTGTAGGGATCGCCCTCGTAGCTGTCGCGCAGGTCGGCATGGGCATCCAGTTGCAGGATGCCGGCGCCGGGGTGACGCCTCTGGTGCGCGCGCCAGGGGGCCAGGGACAGGCTGTGCTCGCCGCCCAGGGTCGCCACCAGCTTGCCGCGCTCCAGGTAGGACTCTACGGCCTGCTCCAGGCGCTCCAGGTACTTTTCGGCCGGCAGCGCGGGGTCATCGTCCACCGCCGCGGCGGTGTGTATGCCGAAAGCGGTGGTCTCGATCCCCAGCAGCGGATCATACTCCTCCACCTGCTGGCTGGCCTCGATAATGGCGGCCGGTCCCAGCGCGGCGCCGTGCCCGTAGCTGGTGCTGCGCTCGAACGGGGCCGGCAGAATCACGGCCCGGCAGGCATCGAGACCCGTCGGGCCGGCAGTTGGGTTCAGAAAATTGAGTCGTTCCATTGTCGTCACGCTACTTGATCAGGATCGCCGCCGCGATCACCGTGGTCCAACCCCCGTCCTTGGAACCGACCGCGGACTGAGTGATGTTGGCGGTGTGGACTATCTCGTTGCCCAATTTCCAGAGTTCTTTCTTCTCGTCGTAGCTGGCTTCGAGGTCAACCTCGAAACCCATGATCGTGGCGAACATGTCGGCGGCGAGGTCCTCGGCGTAATCGCCGGCCTGCTGCTGGGTCTGGCCGAAACCGTGGTGCTCGCTCAGGTAGCCGTGTTTCTCACGGTCCTTGGGCACAGCCACGCCGATCGAGGCGCTGATCAGGCGATGCGGCTCGTTGGTGCTCTGCTCGCTCATCACGCAATGGACTATCTGCCCCGCGAATAGGGTAGCCAGTCCTCGTGAGCGCGGCACGACCCGGCAGCGGGGCGGGAAAATACTCGAAACCTTCACGAGGTTGAATTGCGCTATCCGGGCCTTACGCAGAGCCATCTCGAAGCTGGTGAGCTTCTCCTTGTGATGGCCGACTCCCTTGGTGAGGAATATCCTGGTCGGTACGTACAACTCGTTTCATCCTCCGAGTGAGTTACGGTTTTCGCGGGAGAAATCGACTGGCCGTCAATTCACGGAACAGAAATTTATAATATCAAATCAGACTGAAAAAGTAAAGAATATTGGTTCAGGGCGTGACCCTGTTCCGGCAGACATGGACAACCTCTTGCTCCGTAACGACATAATCCATGTCGATATCCTCGGGCGAGACGGCAAATTCAGGCATGATCTGGAACGAAAAAGCCAGCGCCGCAGCGGCCACCCGGCGACGGCGCAGCAGACGGTCATAGTAGCCGCGGCCGAACCCGATCCGGTGGCCGAGCCGGTCGAACGCCAGGCCAGGTGCAAGCACAAGGTCCCAGGCGGGCGCGATCAGGGACTTCCGGTTTTCCTGGGCGGGGTCGAGCAGGCCGAACGGGCCGGGCACCAGCGGGTCGAGGTGGGTGATCTCGATTATCTCGAGCTCCGGATCGCCGGGGTGGGTAAGCGGCACGCAGACCCGCTTTCCCGACTCCAGGGCGCCGCGGATCAGGCCGTGGGTGTCCACCTCGCCGGGCTTGGCGCTGATGTAGATGCAGGGGAAACGGCAGCTTTGCCAGAGGGCCAGGCCCTCCAGGCGGCTCCGGACCGACCGGCTCCATTGCGCCAGGAGTTCAGGCGCCTGCGCGGCGCGGCGTTCGAGCACAGTGCGGCGCAGGGCGTCCTTGGCCGCCCGGAGCGGGCCGCGGCTGTCGGGGGGACAGGTTTCCAGGGCAGTCCTCCGTTCGGGCGGATCGAGTGTGTCAGGTGACATTACGGCCACTGCGGCGGGCGCTGGCCCAGCAGTAGACCTCCAGATAGCGCTCGGCCGAGCGCGGCCAGGAGAAATCCTCGCGGAACGCCCGCTCCATCAGCTTCTTCCAGTCGGCGGGACGCTCGCGGTAGAAGCGCACCGCCCGCTCGACACACCCGGCCAGGGCCTCGGAGGTGTAGGGCTGGAACTTGAAACCGTTGCCCGCCACCGGGGCGTCCTCCACATCCAGGATCGTATCGTCCAGTCCGCCGGTGGCGCGCACTATGGGGACAGTCCCGTAGCGCAGGCTGTAGATCTGGTTGAGGCCCGAGGGCTCGTAGCGGCTGGGCATCAGGAAAAAGTCGCTCCCCGCCTCGATCAGGCGGCTGAGGCGCTCATCGAAGGAAATATGCACCCGCATACGCTCTGGGAAACGCCCCTCCTGCCAGCTCAGGGCCTCCTCCAGCTCGCGGCTGCCCTGACCCAGCAGCACCAGGTTCACCTCCTGTTCCATGATCCGGTCGAGCGCGCCAAGCAGGATATCGATGCCTTTCTGGGCCGCCAGGCGGGTGACCATGCCGATCAGCGGGCGGCCGCCATCCGGGTCGAGATTCATCTCACGCAGAAGGGCCTTCTTGCACTCGTCCTTGCCCGAGGAATCCTCCAGGCTGTAGCGCCGGGGCAGGGACTCATCCGTGGACGGGTCCCAGCGGGAGTAGTCGGCCCCGTTGAGGATACCGTGCAGCTTCTGGTTCTGGGCGCGCACCGCCCCGTCCAGCCCGAAACCGTACTCCTCAGTCTGGATCTCCTCGGCGTATTTTACGCTGACCGTGGTCAGGGCGTCACAATAGGCGATCCCGGCCTTGAGCAGGCTGATCCGGTCGTAGAACTCCAGCCCCTCCGGGGTGAACACCGACCAGTCCAGACCGGTCTGGGGCAGAAAATCCTTGGGAAAAATCCCCTGGTAGCCGATGTTGTGGATAGTGAACACGCTGGCAGTGTGCTCGAAACGCCGGTCCTGGCCGAACAGGGTGGACAGGTAGGCCGGCGCCAGGCCGGTCTGCCAGTCGTGGCAGTGGACTATCCTGGGCCTGGGCTCCAGGACCAGGGCCAGGTCCACCACGGCGCGGCTGAAAAAGGCGAACCGCTCCCCGTTGTCGAACCAGTCCGCGCCGGTGCTGCTGTCCAGGTACAGGCCGTCCCGGTCGAAAAAATCCCGCCGGTCGACGAAATAAAGCTGCACCCCGTCCACCGTGGTCTCGAGCAGGCTGTAGCCCAGACCGCGCCCGCCCAGCGGGACCGAATATTCCCCCGGCACTGGCTTGAGGTCCAGGCCCGACTGGAGCACTCCGCGGTAGCAGGGCAGCACCACCGAGACTTTCAGCCCCAGCTGCGCCAGGGCCGCGGGCAGCGCCCCGATCACATCCCCCAGCCCGCCGGTCTGGGCGAAAGGCACCATTTCCGACGCGGCGAACAGAACATGCATGTCGTTGCATTTCATCGCAGTAGTTCCCATACAGGGATAAACGATCGGGTAACGTGCCACAGGAGCCCGGACCGGACAGTCCGGAGCTTAAATCCGGCTGGCGCTCAGACCTGGATGCCGCTCAGGCCGTGCCAGCCGAAATAGAGCGCGAAAAATAGCAGTCCCACCGCGCAGGCCCGGATGAGGCCCCTGTAGACCCGGTCGGTGAGCCAGCGCCGTCCCCCGGAGACCAGCGAGGAGACCGCCGTGTACCAGACCAGGTCGCTCAGGACATGGCCGCTCAGGAAAGCGGTCAGCCCGGCCCAGCCGAGCTTTCCGGCCAGAAGGAGGTAGCCCAGGCCCACCGTGGCCCACCAGATGGTCCAGTAGGGGTTGGCCAGGCTGGTCAGGATGCCGGACAGGACCGGGTGGAGGCTCCGTTCCGCCACGGCCCCGGTATCGCCCTCAGCGCCGTACAGGCTCAGCCGTCCGGCCGAGCGCAGCATGTCGGCGCCCATGTAGAGCAGCACCAGGCCGCCGATCACGGCCACGGTCGAGATGACAGTCGGGGCGCTGAGCAGCCGGGCCAGGCCCAGGATCACCGCGCCGACCAGGGTCGCCTCCAGCAGGCCGTGGCCCAGCACCACCAGCGGCCCGGCCATGAAACCCCGCCGCGGGCTCTGCCCCACCACCACCACGAACATCGGCCCGGGCATCATCGCGCCGGAGAACCCGATCAGGAATGAGCCCAGGAAAATGCCGGCCAAGCTGTCCATCATCCCTCCCTGAATGATATAATAGCTCCTGAGCGACGGGAGGTCAAACCGCGACGGGCGCTTTTTTCAACCGTTGCCGATCAGCGCGGCGATCCGCTCGAAAGATTTCCAGGCCAGGAACAGCACGGCCACGAGTCCGGCCACTGCTGTCAGGTTCAGCCACCAGGACGGGGTGGCCTCGCCCATCACCTCCCGGCTGTTGGATTCCTTGAGGATGAAGAAAGCGGTCAGCGGCACGGCGATGATGATCGCGGCCTGGAGCACGATGATCATCTCCACCGGCTGCCTGCCGCCGGTTATTATGGCGATGCTCATGCCGATCAGCATGATGAGCGTGCCGATGATCTTGGTCGGCAGACTCTCCACCCGTCCCCCTCCCAGGCCCAGGCCATCCGACAGGATCGTGCCCCCCAGGACCGCGTTGCCCAGGAACGAGGAGAACGAGGCCCCCCACAGCCCGGCGCAGAACAGCCACTTGGCGCTGCGTCCCAGCAGCGGCTCGAGCTGCACCGCCATGTCGGCCGCCCCGGTCACCTTGATCCCCTTGGGGAACAGCACCGTGGCTGCGGTGAGCATGATCATTATTGAGATCAGGCTGAGGGCGAAGATACCGACCACGGAGTCGCGGATCGACTCGCCCGCCTGATCGGGACCCCAGTTTTTCTCCTGCACCAGGTAGGCCTGGAACAGGGCCGCCATGACCGAAAAGGTGGTGGAGACAATGGCCACCAACTGGATCACGTTGCCATCCTCCGGCCAGCTCGGGACAAGCCCGCGCAGCACCACCGAGGGCTCCGGCAGCGCGACCAGCAGGTTACCGGCGAAAGCCAGGATCATCAACACCACCAGGCCCATCATCAGCTTTTCCACCGCCTGGTACAGCTTGCGGAAGAAAAACATGAACGCGATCGAGAGCACGGTGAACACCACAGCCCACATCCCCACAGTGCCGCCCAGCAGAGTGCTCATCGCCATGCCCACACCGATGTTGTTGCCGCCCTGAAAACCGGCGCAGACCGTGAAAGCGCAGATGCCGATCACCACGCTCAGCCAGCGCCCGTAGCGCTCAGCCAGGTGGGTGAGAAACTTTTTCCCGTTCATCGCGCCGAAACGCGCCGCAAGCACGGTGTAGCTGAGCATGAACGCCCCGCAGAGCACCAGCAGCCAGAGCATCCTGGCGCCCATGATCGAGCCGTTGGCGCTGATCGAGCTGATCGAGCCGGGGCCCAGGACCACGGCCGCGATGATCAGGCCCGGACCGAGCATGCGCAGTATGGCAAGTATTTTCTGCTTCATAGAGCTGTAGCCTTCCTCGTTCGGTGGTTCGGTTCCGCCTTCAGTGTTCCGGCTCGCGCACGGGGTCGTCCGGCGCTCCGGAGGCTCAGTGCATCTTGGTCTTGTCGCCCGCGGCCGGGTCCTGGAAATCCACCGTGGCCTCGGGCTGGCGCAGGTCGGGGATCGGTCCGAACTGGGACTCGAAGCGCATTATGTTCTCGGCCAGGGCGCGGTGCAGGCTTTTCAGGTTCTGCGGAGTCATGATTATCCGGGCATGGATGCGGGCCTTGGGCACTCCGGGGGTCAGACGGGCGAAATCGAGGACGAACTCGCTCGGACTGTGCGTGATGAGGGCGAAATTGGCATAGACACCCTCGGCCTCGGTGGCCCGCAACTCAAGCTCTATGTTCTGGGGCTGGTTTTTCTGGCTCATGCCAGGCTCCTTGCGGGGTGAAATGACTGATAGGCTTGGGAAAGGGAAAAACATTCAACCGGAAGGAATGAAAATGGCTGCGGAGCCTGGGAATGTCAAGAGTCAGGCAGGGGTGGGCCGTCCGAACAGCCCTGATCGCGGATGACACGGCCAAAACGGATGACACGGTAAATAATTTACGACAGGACAGCACCGCGATCGCCTTCGCTTTACCGTGGCATCCAGGCCGTTATCCGCGCCATCCTTGATTCCGGACAAAAAAAGGCCTCCCATGGTGGCGGGAGGCCTTTTTGATCTCAATATTGCGGCGTGCCTATTGCAGGCGGAACCCGATGTCATCCCCGCCGACTGCCGAGGCGGCGTAGCAGCCGGTGTCGTTCACCGCGGTCTCCATCACGCCGTTGGGGCCGGCCGAGATGACCCAGACCGCCTGGCCCGTGACACCCAGAGCTTTGACGTTGGACATGTATTTGTGGCCCCAGGGATCCGCCTGGTCGGCGCTGATCAGGCCGCTGCGGAAACCGAACGAGTTCGGGTCCTCGATGTTGGCCGCACGGACGTACAGGCTGTCGCTGGTAGTAGCACGGCTTATACCCATGATCAGATGGTGGGCGAAATCCTCGCACGAACCCGTGGTCGTCACACCATTAGTCAATGACCCGCCGGACCACAGATTGTTGCCGCCAGTCTGGGGGAAAGTACCGATGCTGCTGGCCAGGAAGTCAACACTGTTGCCGGCGGTGTCCGCCTTGGCGGCGGCCGCCAGGCGCGGGAACTTGCCGGTGTCGGACTTGAAGCGCATGACCGCGCTGCCCAGAGCCTGCACATCGCTCTGGGTCCGGGCGATACGTCCCTGGGCGATGTTGTTCAGCACGCTGGGTGCGATAGCCGCCGAAAGGATGGCCACCAGGGCCACGGCGACAATGATTTCGATCAGGGTGAAACCTTTGTTGTTGCTCATTCATCCTCCTGAAACAGGTATACAATGTGTGAAGCGAAACAAAACCTTTCGATTCTCCCGGTTCTGAGTAGCCTAAAGGCAAGTCCCGTACCGGACCGTTCAACATCCTTGCCAAAAGAGCCGAACACTTTTAATATCCCCTTGTCCGCCATCGAACTGTTCTTTCCTTGCAGGCCCGGGAAAAAAGCCGAAAATCTCCAGACCCCTTCCACTTGCTGTGTTATTTAACACAATTTCCCTCTTTTTGCTGTGTGATATAACACACGCCGTTTTGCGAATGCGCCAAGCCTCTTTATTTGCCTGACGATACCGGTGAAAACAGTTGTTGCGTTCCTGCCGTGACAGTATTTTATGCCACAGCGCGCCGTATCAGCCCCCGGGGGAAAAGGATGCCTGCCCAAAAGCCGGTTGAAAGAGGTTCGACGTTGATTATCGGCCCGGTGGCCTGGGGCGGCGTCTGGGGCCACGGGCCCGAGCTGGCGCGTCACCTGGCCCTTTCCCGCCCGGTGGAATACCTCGATCCTCCCCGACCGCCCGGAGAATGCGCCCCCTCGTTCCAGCCCGGAGAAGCCTACCCCCTGCCAGCCGGTGTCCGCGTGACACGTCGCCGCAGCCGGTTCCGCCCGGGGCTGCTTTACGGCCTGGGCCTGGAGTGGGCCAACCTGTGCGCCGCGGTGCGCAGCCGGGCCGCGAGCCTGGTCACCTACTACGCCCTGGGCTCGGTGCTGGCCCTGGCCTGGTTCCGGCTGCGCGGACGGCGGAGCCTGTTTGTCTATGCCGATTTCCCCGACATCCTGCGCAGCGCCGCGGCCAGGTTCCTGTTCCGCGTGCTCGGCCTGCGCCTGAGCACGGCCCTGGCCACAGCCGGCAGCCTCGCCACCAGCCGCCTACTGTACGAGGACCTGGGGCGGCTCACCGGACGTCGGCATTTCGTGCCCAACGGGGTGCGGCTGGATGAAATCCCGGATATCCGAATGGGAAAAGAGCCCGGGGCTGAATTTACCGTGGGTTTTGTCGGGTTCTTCGGCCACTGGGTCCACCTGGAAAGCGTGGCCGCCGCGGCCCGGCTCTGCCCGCAGGTGCGTTTCGAGCTGGTGGGCGAGGGCCCGGCGCGCGCCAGGCTGCACGAGGAGGATATCCCGGAGAATATGGTCTTCCTCGGGCGGCTGCCCCACGACGAGGTATTCCACCGTATCGCTGGCTGGGACCTGGGCCTCGTCCCGTTCCGGGTCAACGCCCTGACCGACCGGGTCAGCCCGGTCAAGCTGTTCGAGTACTGGGCGCTGGGCTGCCCGGTGCTGGCCAGCCCCTGCCGCGAGCTGGCCCTTGCTGCCGAGTCCTCCCCCGCGGCCCTGGTCCTCTACCGTGACCCGGATTCCCTGGCCGCGGCGGTCCGCGCTTTCCGGGAGGACCCGGCGCGCCTGGCCGCAGCCTCGGCCGAGGCCCGCCAGGCGGTGAAACAGTATGACTGGAAAGAGCTGGGCCGGAAAATCCAGGCCCTTATCGATTGAAAGCGGGGCTGACGGCCCGCTTTTTGCTTCAGCGAGAGAAAACGGAAAAAACTGCAAGACTGATCTTTCAACTCCAGCGAATCTGAACGCAGAAAAGGAACCTCGAAGGATGCTGAATTTCGCTCTCATCGGCTGCGGACGGATCAGCCGCAAGCACGTAGGTGTGCTGGGCGAGTTGCCCGGCGCGCGCCTTACCGCAGTCTGCGACATTGTCCCCTCGCGCGCCGAGGCCGTGGCTGCCCCGCTTGGAATCCCCTGGTACACCGATTTCCACGAGATGCTGCACCGGGAAAAGATCGACGTGGTCAATATCCTCACCCCCAGCGGCCTGCACGGCGAGCATGCCCTGCAGGTGGTGTCCTACGGCGTGCATATCGTGGTGGAAAAACCGATGGCCCTGACCCTGACCGAGGCTGACCGCATGATCGAGGCTTGCGACCGGGCCGGGGTGAAACTGTTCGTGGTCAAGCAGAACCGCTGCAACCTGGCCGTGCAGCAACTGCGGCGCGCCCTGGAGGCCGGGCGGTTCGGCAAGCTGGTGCTGGGCACGGTGCGGGTGCGCTGGTGCCGCGACCAGAAGTATTACGACCAGGACGCCTGGCGCGGCACCTGGGCCATGGATGGAGGGGTGTTCACCAACCAGGCCAGTCACCATATCGACCTTCTGGAATGGTGCATGGGCGAGGTGGAAACCGTGTTCGCCCACACCACGACCCGCCTGGTGGACATCGAGACCGAGGACACCGGCGTGGCAGTGCTCAAGTTCGCCAACGGCGCCCTGGGCGTGATCGAGGCCACCACCGCCACCCGCCCGCGCGACCTGGAGGGCTCGATCTCGATCCTGGGCGAGCGCGGCTCGGTGGAGATAGCCGGGTTCGCGGTCAATGAGATGCGCACCTGGCGCTTCACGGATGAAAGCCCCGAGGATGAGCTGATCCGCACCCAGTACAACCAGAACCCGCCGGATGTCTACGGTTTCGGCCACCGCCTGTTCCTGCAGGGAGTGATCGAGACCATAAACACCAACACGCGCGCCCTGGTGGACGGCCTGGAGGGGAGGAAATCCCTGGAGCTGATCCATGCGATCTACGAATCGGTGGAGACCGGCCAGGAGGTGGCGCTCAAGTTCCGGCCCCGCAAATGCCGCCTCGGGCGCAACCACTCCGTGACGGGCTGAGAGGCTCCGCTGATTCGAAATACTCTATTGATGTAGGGGCGCACCCGCGTGTGCGCCCGGGCGGACACATGGGCCCGCCCCTACGACAGGCAGGATACCCCGTACCATTCCTTTCCGCCAAAAGGATATGTCGGCACAAGACAATTCAAGGGTGACGGTCCGATGCGGCTGCTGGTCATACCGAACGACCCGCTCTACAGATACGCGGCCAAGGGCGTGCTCAAGGAGCGCTACTTCAACCCCTGCGACATGTTCGACGAGGTGCACGTGCTGAGCCTGGCCGAGCGGGACGAGGCGGCCGAGGCGGCCCAGGTCCTGGCGGGCCGGGCAAGCGTGCACCTTCACGCGGTGGGTCGTCCCGGCCTGCGCTCCTGGCCCGCGGTGCGGCGTCGCGCGCTCGAACTGGCGCGCCGGATCGCTCCGGACCTGGTGCGCGGCTACAACCCCCTGCTCATGGGCTACCTGACAGTGCTCTGCGCCCGGGCCGCCGGTGCGGTCAGCGTGGTCTCGGTGCACGCGGATTATTCGCTGGCGCGCAACGTAAGGATATTCGGCCCGCGTTTCCTGTTCAGCCCGCGCGGGCTCTACCAGTGCGCTCAGCACGTGCTGGGCTACAGCCGGACCACCCTCACCGGCGCGGACCACGTGATCTGCGCCTACCGTTTTCCGACGCGCTGGGTGGGCCGCTGGCGGAGCGAGGGCGTCTCGGTGATCTACAACCGGGTGGACCTCGAACGTTTCCGTCCCGCGGAAAACCGGCCCGCAGACAGTTCCCTCCTGCGCGTGCTGAACGTGGGGCGACAGCTCGAGGGCAAGGACCCCGAGCCAATCCTCCGGGCCGTGGCGCAGGACAGGCGCCTCGAGCTGACCCTGGTGGGGGATGGCCCGCGCCACGCGCATCTTATGGCCCTGGCGGCCGGCCTGGGCGCCTCGGACAGGATAGTATTCAGACCGAGCGTGATGCACAGCGACCTGCCGGAGGTCTACCGCAGCCATGACATTTTCGCCATGTCGATAACACACCCGGGGGTGTGTATCCCGGTGCTGGAGGCCGCGGCCAGCGGCCTGCCGGTGGTGATAAACCGTCCGCTCTGGGAGCCTGAGCCCGAGGTGGTGGGCGCTCTGGCCGAGGTGGTGGACAATTCGGCCGCGGGCTACGCCGCCGCGTTCAGCCGCCTGATCGATGACAGCGGTTACCGCCGGAGCCGCGGCGCGGCCCTGCGCGAGCTGTCCCAAAGCTACAGCGGCGCGGCCATGGAACAGGCCGAGTGCGAGCTGTATAACCGTCTGCTGGCCGAACGCGCGGCCCGCACAGCCTGAGACAGGCATATCACAAGGACAGGCCATGCCCCCAAGCCTCAGACAGCGTGCCGCTTTCCTCTGGGCCGAGCGATCCCTGCTGGCCGACCTGGGCGCTGTCCGGGACAGCCTGTCACGCAGGCTGGGCCGCCCGGTGCGCCTGGAACGCTATATCCGCGGCCGCGGCTGGGGAATAAAATATATAGTAGCCGGGAAAATACCGGAGTGTCCCGCGGCCCTGGTCAAGATCGCCAGCCGGGTGATCGAGCGGCGGCTGCAACGGGTACAGGCGGAGAATTACCTCCCGCCCGTGGAGCGTTACAGGCAGGAGGCCTCGGTGATCGTCACCCTGGCCCGCGAGGGACTGGGGCCGGAGCTGATCGAGTCCGGACCCGGCTGGTTCGCGCGGGGCTTTCTGCCCGGCCGCTGCCTGACCGAGCTGCCGCCCGAGGAGCTGGCCGAATACCTGCCCGCTGTGCTGGACGCGGCGGACCGGGCGGTGGCGGCGGGAGTTTTCCACACTGACATGAACGCGGACAACGTGATCGTGGGCCCGCTGGACAGGCGCGTGGGGTTCATCGACAGCGAGTGGCCGCAGACCGGGCCGCTGGCCGGGCTGGACAGCATCGCGGTGCGGCGCTACTGCTACCGTCGGTTGCTGTTCACCCTGGGGCGGGACTATGCCGCCGCCGCGGAGCCGGCTTTTCGCGAGCGAATCCTCGCTGCGGTTCTGGCCCATTCCGGCGGTTCCGCCGGGCCGCTCTCCCGTGAGGAGGCCGCGGTCCTGCTGACCGGACAGGGGTTCACCGCCTGGAGGCTGGAATGAAACTGAAACTCAGGCTGAGGCTTTTCAGCGGCGGCGGCAGCCCGGAAAAGGACAGCGGGACAATTCTCCTGGACAGCCGCTCGCTGCCCGCCGCGCTGGGCCAGGCCGATCCGCAATCCGACACCGACCGCCCCGGCGGCGCGCTGCGCTCCCACCTGGCCGCCCTGCCCACCGGCTGGGTCCGCGACTTCCTCAGGTCGGTATGACAATCCAGACCGCACATCTCTGCCTGCGCTCACCCTACGAGCCGCTTTTCAGCGACCGCTACCTGATATGGCTGGCCGGGACCCTGGCCGCCTCCGGGTCACGGGTGGTCGCCCATACGGCCCCGCTTGCGCCCGGGCCGCAGGAAATCCTGCTGACCAATTTCAGCCGGGCGCCGCAGGCCGCGGGCGGCGCGGTCCTTCAGGCGACCAGCCCCACGGACCGCACGATGCACCTGATGCGCCCCATAGGGAAGCTCTGGGCGGCAAGCGGCCTGTCCGGCTCGCAGTTCTCCGAAAGCGCGCCGGTCAAGGCATTGCTTGGTTTGCTCCGTAAGCCGTTCACCGCGCACAGCGACCTCAGCCGAGGGAGGATCGAGGCAACGGAGGAGTCGGCGGAGATTCCGGCAGGACGGCGCCTGATGTTCCGGGTGAATGTAGATTGGGACAGCCGCGGCCTCGACCTTCTGGACCGCTGGTGCGGCCGTTTCGGCCTGCGGCCCACCCTGGCCGTGGCAGGAAGCGAGATCGCCGGGAACGAGGCCCGGGTGCGCGAGGTGGTGGCGCGACACGGGATCGAGATCGCCGGGCACACCTGGTCGCACCGGGTGGTGCTGCCAGCTCTGGGCACGCGCCGCGTGCGCGAGGAGATAACGCGCAACAAAGCTTATCTCGAAGACTTTTTCGGAAATCCGGTTCATGGGTTCGCCGCGCCCTACATGAAATACGACCGCCGCACGTTCGAGTGCCTGGCCGAGAGCGGCCATCGCTGGTTTATCCGGTCCTGGAGCGTGCACCCGCTGCCCCTGCCGGGGTTCGACCTTCTTGACCTGGGCGTGAGCTGCTATTTCCCGCTGGGCTGGGAAAACGCCCTGGCCGGACGGTTGGCGCTGAGCGACCTGGTGCTCCAGCTTCACCTTCCCGACCTGGTGCGCCTGGAGGCGGGCCTGGAAAGCGTGCTGGCCGATCTGTCCGCGCGCGGGGTGCGTTTCGCGAGCTGCGGGGAATATTACGACGAGGTCAAAGCCGGGGGGCGGGTCTGATGGGCGACATGCGGAAGGGCCAACCCCAGGCTGAAATGCGGGAGTTGAAAAAGGAGCGTTACCGCGACCGCGAGTTCGTGGCAAGTTACGACAGCCGTTACTCAGGCGGGCTGAACGCTCTGAACACCCGGGTGGAGACAGCCTGGGTCGGGCGACTGGCCACGGGCCTGACCCTGGACTGCGGGGCCGGCACAGGGCGGTTCAGTCATCCGCTGGCCGCGCGCGGGATGACTGTAATCGCCCTGGACAGCTCGCGGCAGATGCTATCCCAGCTCCGGGCCAAAGCCCCCCTGCCGGCCCTGGCCGGGGATATCTACCACCTGCCCCTGCGGGAGGGCGCGTTCGACAGTCTGGTCTGCCTGCACCTGCTGTTCCACCTGCCGGACTGGCCCGCGGCCCTGGAATCCGTGTCCCGGGCGCTGCGCCCGGGGGGACGGCTGCTGTTCGAGATGCGCTCCGGAGAGCACACCGCCCTGGCTTCTCGGTTGCTGAAACTCCTGGGCCGCACGCCACGCAAGGCGGACAGCGGCCGGTCCGGGGCCACTGTCCACGCCACGCAGGCGCAGGTCCGCTCCGCCCTGGCCGCCTGCGGCCTGCGCCTGGAGGCCACACTCAACTATGACCTGGGCCACGCCCACTACCTGTCTGCCCTTTCCGGCGCTCTGGACACTCTATTCGGTAAGTTCACCGCCCTCCGTCACGGCCTGGCCGCCCTGGAACTTACAGCCGGCAAAATTCTTCCCGCAGCTTTCACCTACCGCACCCTCTACTGCGCGGTGAGGCAATGAGCGCTGAGGCAAAAAGCGCCCCGCTCACCGTGGCCCGCGGCGCGGCGCTGATCCTGGCCGGGCTGGCCGCGGCCCGCATTCTGAACTGGGCCTACCGCATAGTTCTGGCCCGCGCGGGCGGTATGGGTGAGTTCGGCGTGCTGTTCCTGGCGGTGAGCACGATCGCCGTGGCGGGGACTGTCGCCAGCCTGGGCCTGGAGTACGGCGTCGCCCGGTTCGCGCCGCTCTACCTGGGCGGCGGCGACCGGGCCAGCCTGCGCGCCTGCCTGCGGTTCTCCCTGTTGCTGGCCCTGGCCTCAGGCGCGGCGGCCGCGGGGGTGCTCTATCTGACAGCGGTCCCCCTGGCCGGGGCGATGTCCGGGAGCGACAACCTGGCCGCGGCGCTGCGGGTTAGCGCGCTCTGCCTGCCGTTCTATGTGACCGGCCGGGTGCTGGTCAAGACAGTGGTGGCGTTCCAGAAAATCGAGTACCGGGTGGGCGTGTACCAGGTGTTCAACCCGCTGGTCAAGCTGCTGCTTACCCTGGTGCTGCTAAGCTTCGGGCTGGGCGCGGTGGGTGCGCTCGAAGCCTACCTGGCCGCGGAGGTGCTCAGTTCCGCCACGCTCTGGCTTATCCTGGAAAAAAAGATATTCCCTGTCATGACTGCTGAAAACCCGCGCGGAGCGGCCTCGGCGTTTTCGCCTCGCGCTCTCATGGCCTACAGCCTGCCGCTGTTTCTGGCCGGGTTCCTGGACGTGGTGATGAGCTACACGGACGCTTTCATGACCGGGCATTTCATGGACGAGAACGCGGTGGGACTCTACGGGGCCGCGGCCACCCTGGCCTCGGTGGTCGCTCTGGGCACCGAGCTGGTGAACCCGATGTTCCTCTCGATCGTGACCCGACAGTGGGCCGCGGGCGAGCACGAGGCGGTCCGGGACACGGTCATCAACAACAACCGCTGGTTCCTCTACCTCACCCTGCCGCTGCTGGCCGGGAGCATGTTCCTGGCGCGCCCGCTGATGGCCCTTCTCTGGGGGCAGGCTTTCGCGGCCGGGGCCCTGGCCCTGGCCATCCTGGTCGTGGGCCGGTTCATGTACTGCATCGAGAACACCAGCCTCCTGCTTCTTTCCATGCACGGGGCGGGCGGCTATATCCTGGGCGTGAACCTGGCCGTGGCCGGGCTCAATGTGGCGCTCAACTGGTGGCTTATCCCGCTGTTCGGGATCGAGGGCGCGGCCGCTGCCACCTGCCTGTCCCTAACCCTGCACGCCGGCCTGATGCTGATCGGGGCCCGGCTGAAACACCGCGGCCAGGGGATGCGGGTCGTGTTCTGGCGGGTGGCCGCCGCGGCGGCGCTGCCTGTGGGGCTGCTCCATTATCTGCCGGATTATCTTGGGAGTGGCTGGTTCGGGGTGCTGGCGAGCGGATTGGTGTATCTGGCGGTTTACGCTCTGCTGCTCAATCTGTTCCGCGTTTTCTCACCCGAGGACCGTCAGGTCTGGCGGGCCCTGGCCGGACGGCTCCGCGGCAACGGGGCGGCGGAACGCGGCCGATAGCTTTCGTCCCGGGTCAGGGTTCCAGTATCCCGGCGATCCTTTCCCCGGCCTGCCCATCCCCCAGCGGGTTGACCCAGTTGCGCGCCGCGCCCAGCATCCTGCCAGCCGCAGCCACGATCCCCTCGGCGTCCACCCCGGCAACACAGTTCGCCCCGGCCGCGACAGTCTCGGGCCTCTCGGTGCTGATCCGCGCGGTCACGCAGGGTATCCTTAAAATACAGGCCTCCTCCTGCACCCCCCCCGAATCGGTTATCACCAGCGCGGCAGAGCGCAGCAGGCCGATAAACCTGAGGTAATCCACCGCTCCCAGGGTTTTGAAGCCCGCGGGCAGGCTCAGACCGAACCTTTTCAGGCAAGCCGTCGTGCGTGGATGCACCGGAAACACCACCTCCAGGCCGTGCGCGCGGGCCGTGGCCTCAATACCGCTGAGGATCGAGAGCAGGGTCTCCGGGTGGTCCACGTTCTCGGGGCGGTGCAGGGTTATAAGGATATAGCTTCCGGCCGGATACTCCAGCGCCTGGTCCCCACGCCGGGCGGCGATCCGGCCTGCCTGCTCGACAGCGTCCACCACGGTGTTGCCGGTCACATGGACCCGTGTCGCCTCGAAACCCTCGGCCAGGAGAATACCACGCGCGGCCTCGGTGGGGGCGAACAGCAGGTCGGAAAGGTGGTCGGTCAGGACACGGTTGTGCTCCTCGGGCATGCGGCGGTCACGGCTGCGCAGACCGGCCTCCACGTGCGCCAGGCGCAGACCAAGGCGCTGTGCGATCAGCGCCGCGGCCAGCACGGAGTTGGTGTCCCCCTGCACCACCACGGTCTCCGCTTTCAGGACGGGCAGGGCTTTTTCGATCCCGGTCAGCATGCGACCCAGCTGCTCGCCGTGGCTGCCCGAGCCGACCCCCAGGTTGACCTGGGCCGCGGGCAGCTCCAACTGCTCGAAAAACACGGCGTCCATCTCGGGCGAGTAGTGCTGGTTGGTGTGGAGAATGGCGAAAGGCAGGCTGCGGCGTTCGAAAGCGCGAATCACAGGGGAGAGTTTGATTATTTCCGGCCGGGTCCCGAGGACGAAAACAGTTTTCACGGCCTCTGTCTCCCCTGTAAGATTCTTTCAGGCAAAGGTTTATTTCGCTGTGGAATATGAATCAAGCGGATTGTACGGCGGGAATACACTTAGGCACAGCCTGGAGACTCCCCCGATCAGCGGCCTCCGGACGATCTCGGCGGGCCGTCCGGTTCGCCCGATTCATCGTCGGGCGCAAAACCGCCCCCCTGGCCGCCGAACAGGTCCTCGATGATCTCCTGTTCGCTTGCGGCTTTATGAGCGGTCGGCTCAGCCTCGGCACGGCTCTCGGCCTTTTCTTCCTTTTTCTGCTCGCCGACTTTTTTCTTCTGCTGCTCGGCTTCCTCACGACCACTGATATTCAGCTGGTGCACCTGCTCGGTCAACGTGGCGCACTTATTGAACGATTTCACCTTGCCCGCGCTCAGGAATATCTCGATCTTGACCTGGCCCATGTGGTCGCAGGTGAAATCGGGATCGGTGCTGTTGTTGCAGTAAATGGTCCGCGGCAGCGAATTGCCGCCCGCATGCGGATAGGCCACCGCGCAGTTGAACGGGCAGAAATCGATGATCTCTTTCAGCTTCTCCTCGTAACCCTCGACCAGCAGCTCGTCCATCGAGAACACGCGCACCAGGCCCATCACCATGTCCCAGGCCGGGCCCTTGCCCTTGTACAGGCGGATCAGCCCGAGCAGGACATTGACCAGGCCCGTGCGCCGCGCGAAACGCTCGCCCAGCTTGCGGATCTGCTCGGGCGTGAAATTGTAGCGCACCTTGTGCGTCATGGGTGCGATCATCTCATCCACCAGCTCGGCAAAATACAGCAGGAGCGTGGTCTTGTGCCGTGCGTCCTCAAAATTGGGGCGGTGGTGGTTGCTGATGATATGAAGAATCTCGGCGCGGGTGTAGGGCAGGAGCGTGACCTTGTGCTCACCGAACAACTCGACGCTTTTTTTCTGGTGCTCGTTGATGAACCCCTCGAGCTCGGCCGGCAGCATGTCATCCAGCTTTTTCAGGTCCGGGAACAACGCGGTGCGGATTATCCCCATATCGTGGAGGATCGCCGCCATGCCCACGTTGACCAGCGAGATGATCGACCAGCGAAGCTGCAGCCCCAGGGCGATTGAGAGCAGGGTCACCCGGATGCTGTGGTTCAGGAGCTGCTGCTCGACAGAGTTGGCCTCAATGTTGCTGATCTTGAAATCGTAGATGTGGCGGATCAGGTCCGGATTGGAGATAAGCTTCTCCATCACCCGCATGACCTTGACCCGCAGATCGTCGTCCTTCAGAAAATTGGGGTATTCCTTACCGGACTCGATCGCCTCGGCGATGTTCAGGAGGTCTTTTTCGAGGATAGACTTGACCTGGTTGAGCGCCCGCTCATCCCCCTTGACACTCACCTTGTAGCTTTCCGGGGCGAGCTGGGCGGCGAAACGCTGTATCGACTCTATCACCTTCTCGCTCAGCCGACCGTCTTTCAGCTCCTTGCGGGTAATAAGAAAACTACCCGCCTTGAGACGGACATCACTCTCAAGCTCGAGCTCAGGAACAAGGTCGTTTACATGCATCAACATGGGAGCAGGCTCATCCGGTTGGGCGGAACGCAGCACCTTCCAGCCCCGACTGAAAACGTTAATACTGCAAACTATGGAATGACGTGGAGAAAACACCCCACCATAACAAACATAAACAATTTTGCTCAAAATCAGACGGTTTGTCAAGCTAAACAAGTCCGCTGTTGTAAGCGCTCAACGTTTACTGAATCTCATTTTCAAAGTATCGAATCCGCCAAGCCGCTCAAAGATACCGCATTACAAATTTGCGTCAGTTTTTTCATTTATTTTGTCAATATTCGTCGCTGTCGGCCTGGCAGCGGCTGAAACAATATTCGCAACCTTCCGGCCGCGATCTTTATCCAATCCGGCTCCTCGAAGCCGGGGAAAAATACAAAAATTGAAATGAATGTGACAACTTTGTCCATAATACATTAATACCCGGGTGAAAATCATTTTTCAATTTTTCCAGCCCCGAGCAGACGGCCCAGCTCCCAGTCCAGACTCAGTCGCACCAGCCCGGCCGTGCGGTGCTCGAACATCAGGAACCCCTGGCTCAAGCCGTGCTCGAACAGCCGCGCGGTCAGGCGCACGTCATCCGAGCAGTACCGGATGATTTTTTCCAGTTGCCCCTCCTTGAACCAGCGGATCGCGTCCAGGCCATCCGCGCTCTTGGGCGTGCCCAGGGTGGCGAGGCCCAGATCCCCCAGACTGATCCGGTAGCCCAGACGGGCGTAAATGTCGGCCAGGATGTCGAACGTGGGCCAGGAGGCGGTGTTTACCGGCCCGTAAGCGCTCAGGACCTGGTAGTCGAAATCGATCACGTTGAACCCCACCACCAGGTCCGCCGAGGAGAGGGTGGCGATCAGCTCGCCGGTCCCGTCCTCGGTGAAAGTGAGCAGCTCGCCGGTGGCCATGTCCTGGAGCACGGCGGTGGAGATGCGCATCAGACGCTTGTTGCGCCAGCCGCCCACCTCCTCGGCCGAGCGCTGGGTCTCCAGGTCGAAGACGTAGATTTTCTTGTCCGGGGGGAACAGCATACCCGGGGATGCGGCTGGAGCAGGCTTTTCCGGAGCGGGTTTCTCCTCCACCGCCGTCTCCTCGGGCACCTCGGGCAGGGGCTTGCGCGCCAGCAGGATATCCAGGGCCAGCAGGGCCGAGGGCTTGTCAAGGGGCTTGTTGCTGTTGCCGCACTTGGGCGAGTGCACGCAGGAGGGGCAGCCGTTGTCGCAGGGGCATTCGGCGATCAGGCGGCTGGTGGCCTCGAGCAGGGGCTCCAGGTGCTGGTAGCCGCCCAGGGCGATCCCCACTCCGCCCGGGTAGCCGTCATAGATGAATATCGCCGGGCCGCCCACCTGCGGGTGGTGGGTGAAACAGATCCCCCCGATGTCGTTGCGGTCGGAGAGCACGAACAGCGGGAACATCGAGATCGCGGCATGCTCAATGGCGTGCAGCCCGCCCATGAAATGCCCCTCAGCCTGGGCTATGGCGTACTCCAGGCCTGGAGGGACCTCGATCCAGAGGCCGAAAGTTTCGAAAATCTGGGGCGGCAGCTCCAGCGGGTGGGCGCTCAGAAGCTCCTGCTGGCGCAGGCTGCGTTTCTGGTAGCCGGTGATCCGCTCGGTCACCTTGAGACGGCCGTAGCGCAGGATGAAATTCCCGGCCGGGCGGCTCTTGAGCACCTCCAGGATTTCGGTCTCTTTTTCCCGCAGCACCTGGGTGTAATAGGGGTCGCGCGAGGGAGCCACCCGGATGATTTTTTTCTCCAGGTCCAGGTCCTGGACCACGTACTGACGGGCCCGGTGCAGGTAGATCGCCCCGGGGTGGCACTCGACCAGGGCGCGCCCGGCCCCGACAGTCCCGATCACCGCGGCCTTGCCCTCCACGCTGGAATCCACGATGGAATAGCACTCGCCGGTCATGCGCAGGTTGACCGTGGCCTGGGGCCGCAGGCGCGCCGCAACCAGACGGCCCTGCATGTCCTCGAGCAGCCGCGACTGTGCTTTCAGGCTGCGTATCAGCCCGGCTGACACCGGATTTTTCGCCAGCGGTTCCTCCGGGCGGATCGGCAGCTCGGCCGCGGCGCACTCGATATGCCCGGCCAGGACGAACTCGTTGTCCGGGTCGACCAGGGCGCGCTCGCAACTGCGGCGGAAGAAGTCCTCCGGGTGGTGCATGAAATACTGGTCCAGGGCATCCTGCTGGGCGATCAGCACGATCAGGCTGTCGCGGCCGCTGCGGCCCACCCGTCCCCCGCGCTGCCAGGTGGAGGCCACTGTGCCGGGGTAGCCGGACAGGATACAGGCATCCAGCCCGCCGATATCGATGCCCATCTCCAGGGCGCTGGTCGAGATCACGGCGTCCAGACGGTCGCTGGCCAGGGCCTGCTCGATCTCGCGGCGCTCGGCCGGGAGGTAGCCCGAGCGGTAGCTACTCACCCGTCCCTCCAGCCCGCCCCCAGAGCGCAGCACCCAGGCGTGGATCAGCTCGGTGGCCTTGCGGCTCTTGGTGAACACGATGGTCTTGAGGCCCGCCTCCACGAACTCGTGCAGGAACCGTCCCGCCAGGGTGGATGGCTTGAGCGCGGTGGGGTTGACGAACAGGAAATGCCGGCCCGCGCTGGGCGCACCGCTTCGGTCCACCACCTCGAACGGCAGGCCGAAAAGCTGCCCGGCGAACTCCTGCGGGTTGGCGATCGTGGCGCTGGAGCAGATAAACTGCGGGTCGGAGCCGTAGTGGTTGCAGATACGGCGCAGACGGCGCAGCACCCCGGAGAAATGCGCCCCGAAAATGCCCCGGTAGGTGTGCAGCTCATCCACCACCACGTAGCGCAGGTCCTTGAGGAACCCGGCCCATTTCTCGTGGAAAGCCAGAAGGCCCAGGTGCAGCATGTCGGGGTTGGAGAGGATCACGTTGGGCGGATCGGCCATGATTTTCTTGCGCCGGTGGGCGCTCGTGTCGCCGTCATAGACCTCGGCCCGGACAATGTCCTCCAGCCCGGCGAGCTGGGCCAGTTGCAGTATTTTGCGGCGCTGGTCCTGCTCCAGGGCCTTGAGCGGATAGAGGTAGATCGCCCGGGTTTCTGGCCGCGCCAGGCAGGCCTCCAACACCGGGAGGTTGTAGATAAGAGTTTTGCCGCTGGCCGTGGGGGTGGAGACCAGGACGTTTTTACCGGCGCGCACCGCGGCCAGAGCCGCCACCTGATGCGAATAGAGCGCCGGGATGCCCAGGCGGCGCAGGGCCGCGTTCAGCTCCGGCGGCAGTGGCGGGTCGGGCTGGGCGTACACGGGGTCGGCCTCGGGCAGATGCTCGTGGTGCGCCACGCTGTCGCGGTAGCGGCCGTCGGTCTTGAGAGACTCGACCATCGCCCCGACCGCCGACAGGCTCCAGGCCGAGGCGAGTTTCAGGTGACGGTTGGCTGTGTCCACTCCGGGCCTCGCTCTTTCTCCAGGTATTCAGTCATGCTCCCCACCTACCACTCCCAGTCAGTCTCAAGACAACAATAATCCAACCTTGCCAGTGAGGCAACCACCCTTTAACCGGCGTTGACATAAAAATAAGTTAAACGTATTTTATAATTATTTCGTTGCACCAAACACCCACCGGTCCGGTTTAACCGATGCCTGACAAACAAGTCAAAAAAAATGCACTGTTGGGACTAATCCCGCTCCTCGCAGTTGCGTTGACCCTGCCGCGGGCGTTGCTGAATTACGGCTTGGATGCCGATTCATTCCGTGTAGCCGCGGCGGCTGAACACCTCTGGCGGAGCGGTGAATACATCCCCTCGCGCTTGCCGGGAAACCCGCTGTTTGAATTCATGCTGGCCTTGATTGTGCCCTGGGGCGGTCATTTGGCGGCCAATCTCACAGTGCTGGGTTTCGGCTTGCTGGCGTTGTTTTTCTTCCACGGCCTGGCCTGCGGGCGTCCGAATGCGGCTATCCTGACCCTGACTTTCTGTTTCACGCCTGTTTTCCTGCTCAACTGCGCCACGTGTATGGATTATGTTCCAGCCCTGGCCCTGCTGCTGGGTTCCGCCTGGCTGGCACTCTCGGGCAGACTGACCTCAGCGGCCCTGATGCTCGGGCTGTCGGCCGGGTTCCGGCTGACAGGCATTCTGGGCGGCCTGCCGTTATGGCTCTGGCTGGCCGGTCAGCGCAGATACCGTGAGGCTTTGACCAGCACGGCGCTGGCGACTTCGGTGGGACTGGCTTTCTACCTGCCGGGGATCGACCGCTATGGCCTGGGGATGTTCAAAGTTCCGGCCACTGCGGTCAACGCCGCGGACCTGTTGAGCCAAGCCGGCTACCGCGCCTGGATGTGCCTGGGTCTGCCGGCCTGGCTCGGTCTTGGTTGGCTGCTCGTAAAAAGTCGAGGCCGGGACGGCATGGTGCGCTCCGTGTCCCGGGAAAGCACCGGGCGCCTGGAGCGTATGTATGAATCGATCCTGCCGCCTGTGTATTTCCTCCTGTTCCTGCTGCACCCGGATGAGATATCCTATCTTCTGCCTGCGGTTACGTTTCTTATTCTCTGGATCGGGAAACATATCCCGAGGCGCGAGACGTTTGTACTCGGGCTTTTACTGTTCTCGCACGGCCTGCTTTGCCTCAATCCGCTGGGCGGTGAAAGCGGAAAGCGCAGCCTGAGATTGCACCTTGCTCCCGGTCTGATAGTAAACGACTGGCTGGAGCGCCGCGAGCTGAACCACCTGCGCCTCGGGCTGGACAAGCTGAGCCTTCCGCAGCACTCGGTCCTGATCACCGGCATGGGAGATATACTGACTTTCCACAACCCGCTTCTGGAACCGCCTGAGGCGGGGTTCTCCACTCTCATAGACCCGGCAGGAATCTGGGAGCCGGGCCAGACCCGACTGCTGCGAGGTCGGGACATCCATCTGGTGCATACGCTTTCGTCCGGGAACGTACAGCGCTTGCAGGCGGCCGGGTATCACCTGTTCATGTTCTCGTCTTTCGCTCCCTCGACCACTCTGCGACGCTATGGGTTCGATCCCTGGCAAGCCGGTATCGGCCGGGTCGAGGCGTTCGGGCCGGAAGCTTTCTATCGCTGAGCGCCGCTGACCGCAACTGTCCCGCGTCGCCTGGATACACCAAAGTCGCTCGATTTCGGGAGTTCCGTGTCAAGTTAGAAATTAAGTCTTGTCCGCTTAGACCTTCCGGTATTAACTTTATTCATTCAATTTGAATTCGCCGTTTTAACGCACCCGAAATCCCAGCCCCGGACAGAGGACAATGGCAGAGATATTTCCTTTTCGCGGCATCTCTTTCGACCCGGCCAAGGCCGGCCCCTACGAAAGCCTGGCCACCCAGCCCTACGACAAGATCAGCCCGGAGATGAAAAAGCGCTACCTGGCCTCCAGCCCGAACAATATCGTGCAGGTGATCCTTCCCGCCGAGCCGGGCGGCGCCGATGACAGCGTGTACGAGCGCGCCGCGGCCACGTTCGAGAAATGGCTGGCCGAGGGCATCCTGAAACGCCAGAGCACGCCGGGGTTCTACCCCTACCACCAGAGCTACCGGGTGCCGGGCAGCGGCGAGACCCTCACGCGCAAGGGCTTTATCGGACTGGGCCAGCTCTATGATTTCGCGGAGAAAGTCATCCGCCCGCACGAGCACACCCACAGCGGCCCCAAGGTGGACCGTCTCAAGCTGACCCGCGCAACTGGCAGCCAGTTCGGCCAGCTGTTCATGCTCTACCCCGACCCGGAGCAGAAAATCAACGCCCTGCTCGACAGCCGGATCGCCGGACGCGAGCCGCTGATACGGGTGCAGGACGAGTACGGCGTGACCCACACGGTCTGGAAAGTGGATGAACCGGAGGCCGTGGCACAGGTCAAGGCCCTGATGCGGGACAAGAGCCTGTACATCGCGGACGGCCACCACCGCTACGAGACCGCCCTCAACTGGTGGCGCGAGAAAGCCGCCCAGGGCGTGGCCGCGGTGGGTGACGAGGCGATCAGCCACGCCATGATGAGCTTTGTCTGCCTGGAGGACCCCGGACTGAGCGTGCTGCCCACCCACCGGGTGGTGTTCGGCCTGGCGGGTTTCGACCCGGCGGTGCTGCTAAAGGCTCTGAGTGCGGATTTCGCCTGCTCAGCCGCCGGAGCGGCGAGCCCGGAGAACCTGGCCGCCCAGCTAAAAAATATCGCCGCGCAGGAGCACGCATTTGTCCTGGCCGCCCGCGGCCTGGACAGTCTCTATATCCTGCGCCTCAAAGGCAGAGTGGACCTCGGCTCCCGTATCCCCGGCCCCGGCAGCCCGGACTTGAAGGGCCTGGATGTGACAATCCTGCACAAGCTGATTATCGAGCCGCGGCTGGGCATCGATGAGAAATCTCTGGAGCGCGCCGACCATATCACCTATGTGCGCGAGCCGGAGGAGGCGTTGGGTCTGGTCACCGGACCCGCCGCCACGCACCAGGCGGTGTTCTTCCTCAACCCGACCCGGGTGTCCCAGGTGGTGGCCGTGGCCGACCACGGCGAGTGCATGCCCCAGAAATCGACCGATTTCTACCCCAAGATGCTGACCGGGCTGGTGATCAACAAGGTCAACCTTTAAGCCGCCTCGCACGGAGGGTGAAATGAGCAAACTGAGGATACTCGTAGCCGACCCGCTGTCCGAGGAAGGACTGTCAGTTCTGCGCCGGATCGAGGGCGCCGAGATCGAGATCAAGACCGGGCTGGATGAGGCCGCCCTGGCCGAGGCCGTGGCCGGGGTGAGCGCCCTGGTGATCCGCAGCGGGGTGAAGGTGACCCGCCGGGTGATCGAGTCCGCCGACTGCCTCAAGGTGATCGGCCGGGCCGGCGTGGGCGTGGACAACGTGGACCTGGATGCCGCCACCGAGCGCGGGATTGTGGTGATGAACACTCCCAGCGGCAACACCGTGGCCGCGGCCGAGCACACCTGGGGCTTGCTTCTGGCCCTGGCGCGCAAGATCCCCGCGGCCGCCGCCTCGTTCAAGGCCGGCAAGTGGGAGCGCGGCAAGTTCGTGGGCAACGAGTTGTGCGGCAAGACACTGGGAGTGGTGGGCCTGGGACGGATCGGCAGCGAGGTGGCGCGCTACGCCCAGGCGTTCCGCATGCGTGTGCTGGCTTATGACCCGTTCATCTCGGAGTCGCGCGCCGCCGAGCAGGAGATCACCCTGGCGCCCCTGGAGGAGCTGTTCGAGAAAGCGGATGTGGTGAGCCTGCACCTTCCGGTGACCGAGGAGACCAGGAAACTGGTGGGAGTGAAGCTTCTCGGCAAGATGAAAAAGAGCGCCCTGCTGGTCAACTGCGCCCGGGGGGCGCTGGTGGACGAGGCCGCGCTGCTGGCCGCCCTGAACGAGGGGCGACTCGCCGGTGCGGCCCTGGATGTGTTCAGCAAGGAGCCGCCGGAGTCGCTCGACCTGGTGCTGCATGAAAAGGTGGTTGCCACCCCGCACCTGGGGGCCTCGACCCGTGAGGCCCAGATCAACGTGGGCGTGCAGATCGCCGAGCAGATCGAGGCTGTCCTGAGCCGCAATGTCTACGACAACGCGGTCAACCTGCCGATCACCGATTTCGCCCTGGTCGAAAAATTCGGCCCCTGGGTGGAGCTGACCGGCCGGATCGGTGTTTTCATGGCCAAGTTCATGACAGGCGGAGTGCGCCAGGTGAGTATAAGCTGCGCCGGGGGCTGCACTGAGGCGTTGCAGCCGCTCAAACTCACCCTGCTCAAGGGCCTTCTGACCCCAGTCACCGCCGGCGGGAATGTCAACTTTGTCAACGCCGGTTTCCTGGCCCGTCAGCGCGGGATCACCGTGGAAAGCTCCAGCACCGACCGGGCCGACTACACCAGCCAGGTCGCCTGCAGCGTGGTCACGGACAGCGAGAGCCTCACCGTGGTGGGCACCGTGTTCGGCGGCGAGCTGCAGCGGATCGTGAGGATCAACGAGTTCCACATGGATGTCAACCCCCGCGGCCACCTTCTGGTGATAAAGAACGCGGATGTCCCCGGCGTGATCGGCCAGGTGGGTGGAGTGCTGGGCGCGGCCGGGCTGAATATCGCCGAGTACCGCCTGGGCCGCGATGACCAGCGCCGCAACACCCTGTCGCTGATAAGCGTGGATTCGGTCATCCCGGAAAGTGTTATGGAAAACATCCGGGCCATCCCGGCGATCCAGTTCGCCCGCGTGGTGGAGGTCTAAAGTTGGCCCCCGGAGCGTTCATACCGCTGGGCGAGCTGACCGCCTACCTGGACGAGTTGCTGGAGATCGGCCGCTGGGAGGCTGCGGATGCCTCCCTGAACGGCCTTCAGGTGGAGGGCGCCCCGCGCGTGGGCGCCCTGGCTTGTGCCGTGGATGCCTCCCGGCAGACCATCGACCTGTGCCTGCAGTCCGGCGCGAACCTTCTGATCGTACACCATGGGCTGTTCTGGGGCAAGCCGCTGGCGATCACGGGTTCGCACCGCGCCCGGGTCAAGGCCCTTCTGGATGCGGGAATCTCTCTCTACACGGCCCACCTACCCCTGGATTTCCACCCCACGCTGGGGCACAACGCGGTCCTGGCCCGCCAGCTCGAGCTGACCGCCGAGGGTCCGCTGGCTACAGAGAAAGGTCTCCCGGTGGGCCTGGTGGCCGCTTCTGAACAACCCACTGAGCGGGAAGCCTTTGTCCGCCGCCTGGACAACCTTCTGGACACCAGCAGCCAGCTCCTGCCGTTTGGTCCGGGAACTGTGCAGCACGTCGGGATCTGCTCCGGTGGCGGGGCCAAACTGCTCACCGAGCCCCTCTCCCGCCGCATCGACACTTTTGTCACCGGCGAGGCCAGCCACACGGTCTACCATTTTGCCCGCGAGTGGGGCGTGAATGTACTGTTCGCCGGGCACTACGCCACCGAGACCCCGGGCCTGCGGGCCCTGGCCGGGCACCTGTCGGCACGTTTCGGACTGGGCGCGACTTTCCTGGACGCACCTACAGGGCTTTGAAGCCCGATCTGAAGCCCTGGAACGGGTTTTGGGATTTCTGCTTGACAGCCCCGCCTCTTTCCGATAGATTACCCGACTGGTCATTGATTGCCCAGTGAACACAACTCGAAACAGAATGAGATTTTGCGGGGGTGTCGAGTGCCGTCGACTTTAGTGATCGGTTCCCAATGGGGAGATGAGGGCAAGGGCAAGATAGTCGATTATCTTGCCAAACAGGCCGACATCGTGGCGCGCTTTCAGGGCGGGGCGAACGCCGGTCATACTGTGGTGGTTGGCGGAAAGCAGTTCATTCTGCACCAGATACCCTCGGGTATCATCTATCCCGACCCGGTCTGCGTGATCGGCAACGGGGTGGTGATCGACCCGGACAATTTCACCGAGGAGCAGTCCGCCCTGCATCAGGCCGGGATCGGCACCCGCGGGCGAATCAAGATCAGCGGCAAGGCGCACCTTCTGCTGACCTACCACAAAGTGCTGGACCAGGAACGCGAAAAAGCCCGCGGCAAGGGCAAGATCGGCACCACCGGCCGCGGGATCGGTCCGGCCTACGAGGACAAGATCGCGCGCTCGGGCGTGCGGGTGATGGATTTCAACCACCCGGACAAGCTGCGCGCCAAGGTGATCGAGAACGCCCAGTCCAAAAACCAGCTCCTGCAGGCCCTGGGAAGCGAGGCGCGGGTGGACGGCGCTCAGATCGCAGATCAACTTCTGGCCCACCGCGAGGCTTTCCTGGAGATGGAGACGGATGTCTCTCTGTTTCTGCACCAGGCGCACCAGGCGGGCAAGCGTCTGCTGCTGGAGGGCGCCCAGGGTTGCCTTCTGGATGTGGACCACGGCACCTATCCGTTCGTCACCTCCAGCAACACCAGCACCGGCGGAGCGCTGGCCGGCCTGGGGATCGGCCCGGGGCTGATCACCTCGGTGGTGGGTGTGGTCAAGGCCTACACCACGCGCGTTGGCAACGGTCCCATGCCCACCGAGCTGCTGGACAGTCAGGGCGAATGCCTGCGCGAGCTGGGCCACGAGTACGGCGCCACCACCGGGCGGCCGCGCCGCTGCGGCTGGTTCGACGCCGTGGTGACGCGCTACAGCCAGCGGATCAACGGTTTGACCGAGCTGGCAGTGACCAAGCTGGATGTGCTGGACACGCTGGAGGAGCTGAAAATCTGTAACTCCTACCGCTGGCGGGACAAGGTGCTCACCGAGTTCCCCTGCGACCCGGATGTGCTCGATGAGTGCGAGCCGGTGTACGAGAGCCTGCCGGGCTGGAAAGCAGTCACCAGCGGGATCACCAGCTACTCTGCCCTGCCAGTGGCTGCCCGCGGATACCTGGAGCGGATCAGCCGGATCATGGGCTGCCGCATCGCCCTGGTCAGCGTGGGCGTGGAGCGTGACCAGATCATCAATTGTGGTCGGAACTGAAAACGATATAATATCACCCGCAAGGGTGAATCCAAGACAGCAGTGAGCCGTTAGCTCAGTTGGTAGAGCAGCTGCCTTTTAAGCAGCGGGTCGTGGGTTCGATCCCCGCACGGCTCACCATATTTTTCGAGGGTTTGCCATTGAACTGGCAGACCCTTTTTCTTTTGCCTGGATGCACCCGAAAAACAGAAATGCCGTCGATAGGCGGCCGTGTTCAAGAAAATAGAAACTAGTCTTAAATGGCCGAGGCCATAACATTGTCGTGGAACCGCAGAAACTCAACCATGAACCCAGGGGTCTTTCCTTTCAGAACCCACCGAACTCCACCACCCGAGTAACACCCTTAGGCAAGGCCTGCAGCAGGGGCTTCGGCTGCTCTGGCATTGGTACAGGCCAGGACTAAACTTCTTCTTCGTTTTATTGAGCCTACTAAAGATATTTGAGTTTAAAATCGCAGAGCAAATAATGATCGTATTCTCGTGTATCCGGTTGTAGATATCTATAGCATGCAGCCGCTTTGCCTGGGCAGCTCTGGCCAGTATCTGATCCCGGATCAAATTAGTACAAATCAAAAACCTCCGTCGCGAGATAGTCCAGATCGGAGTGCAGCTACTTGTACAAGGTCTGACAGCCCTCCAAGCCGACCCGCACCGGCCGGCATTAAGTGCTAACTTGTTTTGAATTCCGTATGATTTTATTTTGGATCTCGAAAAGCTGTCCCGCCTGGAGTAGATTGGGACAGGCTTCAAAA
>JAJFUG010000009.1 GCA_021372515.1 bacterium | reverse complement strand
TTTTGTCGGGGACACCCGCAACAACACGGGCGAGGACCGGGGCTACAAGATCCCCACCGGCTCGGGCCTGTTGGCGCGGTTCAGCACGGACGGCCGCGGGGTGGAATACCCGATCGTGGCCTCCTACAACGGGGCCGAGATCGGCAGCGTGTTCATCCGCCTGGTGGACAGCCCGTCCGGCAGCGGGAAGTGAGAGACGGCTTTCAAGTTTGTCGACAGTTTTATACGGTTTGGAAATTCCGGCGGATTGAACGCATAGAACTTTCAATTGAACGCTTTTTGCGTGCAGGCGACCCGATAATGGTTAAAAATTACCGCGAGCTGATCCAGCAGAAATGCAACGAACCGGCCAACCGTTTCGGGCCGGCTTTCTTCGAGCGTCATATCCTGCTCGTGGAACGTTTCGCCCTTCAGCTTGCCGGCAGCCTGGGCGCGGACCGGGACATCCTGCTGGCCGCGGTCTACCTGCACGACCTGGCCGCGGTGCTCGATTTCTCCTGTCTGGCCGCGCACGCCGAGCGCGGGGCGGAACTGGCCGGGGAGATACTGGAACGGGACGGCCACGGGCCGGACTGGATCGAGCGGGTGCAGGGAGCGATACGCACCCACTCCGCGCCGCTGGGCCTGAGCGAGGGAACCGCCGAGCAGGTCTGCCTGTCCAACGCGGACGGCCTGGCGCAAATGGCCGACCCGGTCTACTGGCTGTTCTACATCTTCAGCGTGCGTGGGTTCGACTACGCAGCCGGGCGGAAATGGTACAGCGAGCGGGTGGATTCGGTCAAGAGCAGGCTGATCCCGCAGGCGCGCAAGCTGGCCGCACCCTTCTACGAACTGGACCTGGAGCTGCTCAGGGAGCGCTGAGGCGTCAAACCCGCCCCAAGCCTCACTCACCGATTATTTTAATGATCACCCGCTTCCTGCGGCAGCCATCAAACTCGGCATAGTAGACCTGCTGCCAGGGGCCCACGTCCAGCTTGCCCGCCGTTACCGGCAGTATAACCTGGTGGTGGACCAGGATGCTTTTCAGATGGGCGTCCCCGTTGTCCTCGCCCGTGTTGTGGTGATTGTAGTCGGGCCCGCGCGGGGCCAGCCGCTCCAGCATCTCGTCGATATCCTGGATTATCCCGTCCTCCGCATCATTCACGTAGACGCCCGCAGTGATGTGCATCGCGCTCACCAGGGCCATCCCCTCGCGGATGCCGCTCTCGGCCAGAGCCGCCTCCACCTCGCCAGTGATGTTGGTGTACATCCGTCGTTTTTCGGTCTTGAACCAGAGGTATTTCACGTGTGATTTCATGACCCGTCTCCCGGGGCTGGCGGTTGTGTTCTATTTCCCGGCCCCACCCAGGGGCAGGGCGGCCAGGGTTTCGTACAGGGGTCCCTCCGGGCGAAGGGTGCTCTTTATTATCAGCACCTCGCGCGGTGTCCAGAGTGGCCATTGGGCGTATGAGGCCCGCTCCAGGGCCGCGCGGTCCAAGGGCTCGGGCAGCGGGTCTTTCAGGCGGGCCAGGGTCAGGTGCGCCTTGAACGGCTTGTCCGCCGCGCCGAACCCGGCCGCCGTGAGCGCATCTTCGAGGCCCGCGGCCAGGCTGGTCAGCTCCGGGCTTTCCCGCAACCCCAGCCAGACCACCCGCGGCTGGCGCGGTGAGCCGAACCAGCCCGCCCGGTCCACTCGCAGCACAGGCGGGGACGAGACGGCCGCGACCTCTTTCAACGCCTCTTTGAGGCGTGGCAGATCGGCCTCCGGGTCGATCTCACCCAGGAAACGCAGGGTGAGGTGGATGCTCTCGGGTCGAGCCCAGCTCACGCGTGGGAAAAGCGGGGTGAGAGCGCGGCAGAGTGCGGCAATCCCGGAGCGAATCTCTTTTGACGGTTCGAGGGCGATGAAGGTGCGCATAGGGCCTCCCGGTCAGGCGGTGTCTGACGGAGAATATACTGCCGCCCGGGCCGGCTGTCGACTGTTTTTGGCCCGGTCGTTCGGAGGTATTTGACAACGGCTGCGTCAAGCTCTTAGAATAAACGGTGACTGTTTGTGATTGAGTTTCATTCAAATCAAGGCTGATGCGGGCCGAGGGTGCACCGTATGACCGAGTATTCCACCGATAACACGTTCGACACCGCAGCCGGACCCGGGCTGGTGCTGATCCTGCGTCCGGTGCGCGGAATGGCGGAGCTGGTGGAGCGCGCAGGACAGTCCTCGACCCGCGAGTACACGGCCAAGGATTTCATCGACTTGCTGGAATATGTGGGTGCGTTGCTCTGGCTCTGCCCGGAGCGGCCCGAGTTTGCCGCTCCGGGTGAGCACTGGCGGGCGGAACTGCCCCAACATCAGCAGGACCCAACCCTTGAGCGGACCATTGTCAGGGGTGGACGGGACAGCCGGAATTTCGTGCTCCTCGTGCAGACAGGCACTGATAGCCAGGAGGACACTGCACGCTGGCGTGGGCTGCTGGTGAAAATCATCCGGAAATATTTCTGAACCGACTGCCCCTCTCAGACCTGCGCCGCGGGCAGCGGCTCGTGGGCCTTGTGGCCGTAGACCTCCTCGTAGGCCTTGCAGTAGGGACAGAGCCCCTCCTCCACGTGCTTGACCATCCAGAAAAGAATTCCACGCTGCTTGCGCCGGGCGCGGGAGCAAACCGGGCATTCCAGGCAGCGTTTCGCCATTTCCAGTTTCTTTTCATCCGGTGGGGTCATCGGGGCCTCGGGGAAAAGGATTGTTTGACAACCGGGAGAGGGGACCGCAGGGGAGAAAATAACCTTGTTTCAGGAACAGCTCAAGAGCGATTGGTACTTCCGGGAACAGCGACCGCCCCGCCTCCGCGCACACCGCCAGCGCTATCCCATCCTGATATTACTTGACCTGGAACGTGAGACAGCGATAAAATAACCAGTGACGTTATTCTATATACTGTAATGTTTTATCAAGTTTGGTGCTCAACCGCAACCGACAAACCCTCTCAGCGGTGACAACCGACCCGAGGACCATATCATATCCCACCGCCGCGGCCCGACCGGCCACCGGGAGCGAGCGGGCGACAAGGAGAAACGGATGTTGAAAAGATACGCATTCATCATGCTGCTGCTGATGACAGCCGGCCTGGCCACAACGCTTCAGGCTAAACAGGTGGGCGATTTCAACGGTGACGGGAAGATCGACCTGCAGGACGTGATCGCGTTCATGCTCCATCTGGCCGGCAGGAAAACGGTCCCGGAGATCGGGCAGGAATTGCAGAGCGGCACTCCGGTCTACTACCTGTACACGGATATCTACGGCAATGCCGAGTTCGAGTCGGACAACGACTATCCGCCCCCGGATAACCTGGACAACTCGAGTGACGACCTGATCGTGGTCAGCCTGCATTTCGCCGAGGACTTCCTGGGCGGCGCGGCCAACGGTGGGTTCGACAAGAACGACATTTACGGCTATTGCATAACCGAGGACACGATGGGCGACACGCCCAATTTCTATTTCCCGTTTGTCCCGAGCGGCTCCTACTGGGCCAGCGCCGAGCTGACAGTCAGCGACACCTGCTATTTCGTCAAGACAGATAAATTCTACCACTCCGGGGACACGGCCAATACGCGGATAGACCTGCGGCCGCAGCGTCTGGGCGTGGACCAGGGCTGTTTCGACCTGATCCTGAGCGCGGCGCGGGAGAAGCCGGTGGAGTACGTACAGACAGGCCTGCGCTGCTGGATCAACAAAAAAGTGTACGCAGCCCTTTTCAAACCGGTCCCTGAGGGGAAAGCCAAAGCATTCGAACTGCGGATGGCCCCGCAGCTTTCCACCCGCGGCCGCTGATTTCAGCACCCACGGAGCCCTCCGCTTTGCGCCTTTGGCCTCCCGGACATTCCGAAACTCCGGGAGGCCAAAGTGAGACAGCTTTACCTCTCAACCGGCTCTATCGATTCTCATAAACCCGGATTGATCCGCCACAAGCTGTCCGCCTACACGAGCCAGCCGATCAGGGTTGTACGATTTCCCACCACTGGACACTCACGCCCTCGGCCTGCCTGAGCGGGGTAAAAAGCAGCGTGTCCGGGAGGCTGTCCAACTCGAAGAGCGCCCCCTCGAATCGTTGGCTTGAAACAGAGCTCCAGCCATCCGGCCGGAGACTCCGCAGGACCTTACCCACGCTGTCGATATCAGCCGCTCCCTTCTGCATCCGCACCTCCAGCCGATACTGAGCTCCGGCCAGCGAGGTAGCCACGGCCAGCAGGAAAACAAATATCCATCGGGGCATATTCCCTCCTTAGTTCTGCGTAAGCGAATCGGCGTGCGACCAGTATTTGAACCCGTGCAAAATAAAATATGTCAGGCCAGCGTGCAGTTTAGGTAGCCCGTACAGCAGACGGTCCCGGCTGTACAGCCCCACGTAGGCATAGTCGAGCGCCGCACTGCTAAAGTGGCCGGTCAGGATAGAATCCTGCCCCGCGCCGGCATGCACCAGGGCCGTGGCAGCTCCATCGGGAGACCGGATCAGACTGACCGTAAAGATCGCCTTTGCCGCATAAGGGTATGAAACCGAATCCTGATGCACGCCGGCTGAATCGAGGAAAATTTTACCAGAGCGCGCCCGGACAGTCAGGCCGCCGGAGCAGCGCCCCGCGAGAATCGAGCTGTCGGTCTGGGCCACTCGGATTTTGAGCGGCCCCAGCGTATCCGGGGTTGAAAGCAGACTCGTGATATAGTCCCCCGAGACCATCGCCTGCACACCGGTCGAATCCTCCCGGTGTGGCACCAGACTGGAGTTCGCGGTCCCCTGCCACCAGTTCTTTCCCGTGAGCCACAGGCCGTTGGGCCTGGTGTTGGTCATATCCTTGCGGATGAGCTGGAAATTATCGACCACCACCGTATCCATCATTCCGCCGGCAGTCGCGCCCCAGATACCGAACAGGACCATCCTGACCGCCCCCCAGGACGGCGATCCGTATGCGCCAAAATCAGTCTTGCGCAGTTTTACATAGCTGAACCCGCTTACGAGCGTGCCTTTGGGAATGATATAATAATACACGTTGTTGCGTGATACATCGGCCAGACCGAGATAAATTCCACCCCCTGCGTTCAGATTGTCAATCCAGGCCTGTTTCATGTAGACGGAGGCGCAGATATAGTCAGTCGCCAGGCTTGTGTCTCCCGTGGCGAAATGGGTCAGATCGATGTTCGTCGTGAGGCTGTCGTAGCCCCCTCCATTGGTGTTATAAGCTGCCCAAAGCGCCAGAGTATCAGTCTGATAGTGCGCATAGTCCCGGCCCACATAGCCCCAAGCGCTCGCTCCACCCCAGGCGCCGGCGCCAAGATGCGCGTAATCGGACAAAGCAGTGATTTGCATGACATTGGCCTGCATGGCGCCGGTGAGTGAAAACATGCCCGGATATGAAATAAAACTAACGGACTCCCCGCTGGCGGTGCTCGATATAGTCACGCTGTCGGGTCGGGAAGGGCTGCCGTGCGGTGTGACAATGATATTGCTCCCGGCCCGGATAAAATCGCGGTCGGCCTTGCGCGCGGCCAGACTGTCCAGGAGCGCCCCGCCGACCAGAGGCCTCGAAACGCCCACATACTGGCCCGGCAGCCAGCCGGGCGCGAAAAGCAGCATCAATGGTAAAAGGTATCTTCCGATTCCCCGCATCACATCCTCCTCAATTCGTAAAGCGTTCCACCACTCTGACCCGCAGCACGCTCTGTCCGGAGCTGGCCGACGCGCCGGTCAAAAACAGGCTCAGCGCCTGGCGTAAATCCATCCCTGCCATAACGGGCAGAGTCCAGGCGCTCCTGGTGACATCCAGCAGGGCCAGGCTCAGGGCCGAGCCATCCGCCTGCCCCCCCAGGATGTTCCAGCGTACCTGCGCGCCCCCCGGGCCGGATGAAAGAAGGCCCAGCCGCAGGGAATGGTTTCCCGCTCCACCCGCAAGCAGGCTCAGGCGCACGCAGGCGCGGGTGGAGTCGCCGGTGACAAGCTCAGCGCCGGTAAAGAAAAAGCCGAAACAACTGTCTGCATGGTTGAACAAGGCCCCCCCTTTCAGCCGTCGCCCGGCTCAGGCCTGCATCTGGGCCCAGAACACGGCCTCGGCGGCCCAGCTCCAGACCAGCACGCGCAGACGGGTGTCCTGGGCCGGCTGGCAGCGCACCTGGGGGAAAAACATCTCGAGCTGGTAGGGCGTGCTGGGAGCCAGGTAGCGCAACACCCCGTCCAACTCCAGGCCGAACATGGCCTCCACCTCGCCCGCGGCACGGACCGCCGACAGGAACGAGACCCCATCGAACGTGTGGTCGAGCAGAAGCGAGCCCACGGCCAGCCGCACGTTCTGCCCGGAGGCGTGGGCCGCGGCCGGGGTGCCGCTCCGGGCCCGTGTCACCTGGCAGAGCGTGCCGTGCGTATCCACCCGGATATCCTCCTCGCCCACGGTTACGACATCGCCGTCGGCAAACACATCCTGCACCAGTTGCATCTGGGTCGCCCCCTGGGTCAGCCCCAGGGCCAGCGTGGTGGCGTTGGCCCGCACCAGATGTCCGCGCGGGCCGGTATCCGCTATGATCTGCATTCACATCCTCCCTTTCCCGGCGCCTTGGCGCCGCCCGTTCACTGCGCGGGGGTTTCGCTGAGCGTGGCGCTGATCCGGTGCACGAGGTCCTGCTTGATCGCCGCGGCCGTGCCGGCGGGCACACTCACCCGCCGCCAGAGCTTGAGCTTCTGGCCGCAGACCAGGCTCAGCGGTCCCAGCGGGGCGCTCCAGGCGCCATCCGGCGCACCGCCGGAATCGCGGCAGTAGCGGACCCAGCCGGACTCGTCCGGGCCCTGCGTGTCGAGGCAGCTCAGGCTGATCTGGCTGCAATCGTAGGCCAGACGCACCGGTGCGCCGGAGGCGTGGGCCGCGGCCGTGGTGCCATTGTGGCCGCGCACCACGGTCAGTGCGGTGCTGCCGTGGCCCGCGCTGATCAGCATCTTCTCGGAGCCGACCAGCAGCGCGTTGTAGGCTGTCCCGGCGAAACGCGGCGCAGCCAGGCTGAGCTGCGTGGTCTCGGCATCCTCCACCGCCGCGGCCAGGGTGGTCTGTTCCACGGCCAGCCAGAGAGGAGCCTCGGCCACCTGGCCCGCGCCGCCGTCCAGCGAGTCCTCCTCATCCGGGTTGGAGAAATTCCCCTCCAGGCTGATCATCTGTTCCAGCAGCGCATCCTTGTAAAGTCGCAGTACACTCATCACTCGGCCCCCGTGTCGTTGAGAAGTCCCCTGATTTCATCGATTTTCTGCTGGCAGGCGCTCGCCTCCAGGGCGAACGCCCCGCGCTCCTGGCGCAGGGCGCGGATTCTGTTGCTCAGCTCCTGGGTCGCGGCCGTGATTTCGGCCTCCTTGTCCTGGTACGCGGTCACGGCGCGCTGTTTCTGCTCGGTCAGGGCCGCGATACGGGCCAGGATCGTTTCACGCGATACATCCGACATTTCAGTCTCCTCAATCCGGTGAAAAAGTGTAAACAGTCCCATATTGGCCCCCGACTTTGACTTTTAGTTTGTGATGGGTCTCATCCCATGATATCCGTCCCCGGGTCGCCAATTCCCCTGTATATCCTTCCATAGGACTACCCGCAAAATCGGGCAGCAAAATCGTTCCATCCGCTCCTGGGTCCCAATACCAACCACATAGAGCGCTACCGTAATTACCGCCGTAGCCGAGGACATCCTCGGCGTAGAGGCTCAGAATTCCCAGACCCCAGTTCTCATCGCCAGTCACCCACATGTTGATATGGGGTACACCGTTGAGCAGCATCCTGAGCTGCGGCGATCCACCATCTGAAGATATCTCGATCCGGTCGCCCGCATCCGCAGTCGCAACAGATTTGAGGATGCCGTATATCTCGCAGTCAGAGCTGAACACGGTGTCCCCGTCCAGGGTGATCCGCCGCCCGGCGATGTCCACACTCTCGGGCGAGAGGTTGATCGCGCTGACCACCCCGTTGCGGCTGACCTTGAGCGTGATATCGGCCTGGTTGACCGCGACCTGGGCCAGGGTCTGGTTGACCACGCCCGAAAGGAAAGTGGTCCCGGCGAGCTTCATCTTGCCGTAGCCGGTCTCCTGGCTGACCGGCGAGGCGTTGCCGCTGAAATCGTAGGCCGTGACCCGGAATTTCCAGTTCTTCTCCAGGCCCTCATCCGGGCTGGAATGGACATACTGCGTGTCGCACCAGTGCGGCTCCAGCACCTGCCAGAGTCCGCTCTCCTGTGGCAGGCCCTCGATCTTCCAGTGGCTGAAATCCGGGCAGGGCCCCCCCGCGATGGAGGGCGGGCTGATCGTGAGCTCGATATGCCCGGTGTGCTCGATGAGGCCGAGGACAGGACGGTCCGGGGCGGTGCTGTCGCCGCTCAGGGTGACAGTGAGTGTTTCGCTCCAGAGGCCCGGCGTCGAATTGAGCCCGATGGCCCGGGCGCGGTAGCGGTACTGGCGGCCCGGCTTGAAAGCTACGTCGCGGTTCTCGTAGATCAGGGCCGCCGCGGCGGTCTCGCCGGCTGCGACCTGGCAGTCGGGGAGGCGCTCCCAGGCGGTCCAGGTTGCGCCGCCCGAGCCGTTGTCGCTCGCGCGCTGGATTTCGTAGCGCCCCACCAGGTCCGCCTCGCCCGCGGGCGCACCCAGGCGCAGCGAGATCGAGTAGCCGTGGTAGGGGCCGGTGTCGACCCAACTCACCAGGGGGTAGACCCCGCTGCCGGATTCCCAGGCCGGTGCGCCCGGCACGTGCGTGGAGGGCATCAGGCGGCGGAATGCCTGCACCTTGGGCGCGGACCACGCGCCCTCCTGGCCGTAGCTGTCCACCGAGCTGAGCGCGAAAGCCCGCAC